>JABMRT010000117.1 GCA_013202295.1 Candidatus Zhuqueibacterota bacterium | reverse complement strand
GTTTTAACATGAGATCGGCAAGGGGCTCCAGCCCTTTTTCTTTGGCGATGGTCGCGCGTGTGCGGCGTTTGGGTTTATAGGGACGATACAAATCCTCGACTTCCTGAAGTTTTTTGGCGGATTGAATTTTCTCCTTCAGTTCCGGTGTGAGTTTGCCTTGTTCTTCAATGGATTTCAGAACTGTTTGTTTTCTTTCCTCCAATGTTCTGAGGTATTTGATGCGATCCTGAACTGCTCTGATTTGTTCTTCATCGAGACTTCCGGTGACTTCTTTTCGGTATCGGGAGATAAAGGGGACGGTGTTGTCGCTGTCCAGTAAATCTATGGTATTCTTAACTTGATTAAACCGGATCTCAAGTTCCTGTGCGATCAATTCAAACATTTGGGTTTCGTTCAATTCATTTACCTCAGCTTGCGATTGACTTTAATTATAGGGTGGATTCAATATAGTTTGATCGTGGTTGAAAATCAATAGTGATTGCTTGCTTTGTGTTTTTATTTGGTTTTCCAGGTAATTTCTTTGTAATTTTGTACAACTACTGTTTTCAGGAATTGTAATCACATCTTTGGCGTTGCATCATTGAACTCTGGGGGGGAGTGGAGTTTGTAGAATGTATACCAAACAATATATCAGCACGAATTGAAGAAAGAATTGGTTGATATACAAGATCAGCTAGTAAATATCCTAATTTTGGAATAAATTAATGTATTGCTTCGAGCAATAATATTTAATCAGAGATGTAAAACTGATGAGACTGAAGAAAATAAATTTGATAAACTTTGGCCCATTCAAGCAGTATGAGGTGCCATTTGTGGTCGATCATGATGCTGTTCTCCTGTTAACGGGTAAGAATAACGAGGGGAAGTCGAATATTATTTTTGCTTTAAAACTCTTAAATTCAGCATTAAAATCTATCGGTAAAAGTAGCCATAGAATTATTCTCGATGACGAAGAGTTCTTTAGATTACCACAGCAGGACGTCGCAAATATCCTTATCGGTAGGATGCTACACAATTACCTTGGCAGTTCTGCGGAAATTAGAGCACAATTTTCTGACAATATATCTGTCTTTGTTTATCTTGACGAAAATCGCGATATAATATATGCAGATTATGATGGCCATCTACCTCGCAATACAGATAGCATGTTTGGTTTTGTACCGCCTTTAGGACCTTTAGCAGAGGAAGAGGAACGTCTAACTTTAGCCCATCTGAGGAGGAGTATTAGCACTTCATTGTCACCAAGGCATCTTAGAAATCACTTCGCACAGATTCTGACGAGAGAAGAATTTTCTTTAGTGCAAAGAATTATAAGACATTCGTGGCAGAGTGTTGAACTTCTAGACTTCGAATATCATCCAGAAGATAACACCTATAAATGTTTTTATAGAGAAGGTAGATTCGATCGGGAAATAGCATGGGCAGGTCAAGGGCTTCAAGTGTGGTTTCAAATTATCTCTCATCTTGTTCGACTCAGACACTCGTCAATATTGATCTTAGACGAGCCGGAAATTAATCTCCATCCTGAAAAACAAAATGATCTGGTTAGGATCTTGAGAGATTATTATAATGGCACGATCTTAATTGCCACCCATTCTGTTGAGTTAATGAACAATGTTAGTGTCAGCCATATAATTCATGTTCAAAAGGCGAGCAAGAAACCAAAAATAAAAACTACTGACAACCGAGCCAATTTAGAACTAGTGCGTTCTCAAATTGGAAGCAATTTTAATCTGGTTGCCTCCCAGTTCGAAGCCTTTGAGCTCATAATATTTACTGAAGACACTTTTGATTTCGAAATCATCGACAAAATAGCAAAGAAGATAGGGATTAAAAGGCGAGCCTTTAATATACCTCTTCATGGTTTCAGTGAGTATAGGAAAGCTATTTATTGGTGTGATGCATACAATATCTTGATAGGTCGCCAAATTCCTTATACTGTCTTACTAGATAGGGATTACTACCCGGAAGATTATTTATGCAATATCAAATCGGAATTAGAAAAGCACCAGATAATGACTGAATTCACACCAGGCAAAGAGATTGAAAACTGTTTCTTAGAGCCAAGAGTTCTTCAGATACTTTTTACCGAACGAACAAAAGAATTTGATGAATTCTGGGAGAATCTGTTTGAGTCAGAGTATCTGGATTGTTATGGTAGCTTCTTGACACTTCATGAGAAATTTTTAGAAAAAAACTTGGATACTAAAACAATAACTAAAAAATATACACCTCATTTTAAGCAGACATGGGATAATAAAGAAGGCCGATACAACCTTATTGCGGGCAAAAAAGCACTTAGTCATGTAAAACAATTCTATCGAGAACAATTTCACAAGAATCTGAGCCTTGAATTACTTATAGATGCATTAACCATGGCCTATGAGAACGAGATACGACAATTTATTAATAAGATTTATCAGATCTAAATTTAATCTAAATGTACACGAAACTCTGTCTAAATGCTAATATTTGATTGTCCTAAAAATCTATTTCGGTTATTAAAGCTTATCATTTCTATCCCACATCATATACGTGATAAACTCCTCCGGAAATTCAGGGCGGGGAGGGTAAAGGTGGATTCCGGTTTTAAAGGTAACCGGCCTGTCCTCGTTTTGTGGGGGGATGACTAGTACAGAATAAAAGTTTGGAAAAAATGAAAAGGTCTAGACCTTTTCTATGAAACCTCAGGTGTTGTTGATCAGAAGTAGGCCTACTTTTCAGAAAAGTAGGCCTATATTTTTAAAAAGCACGCCTACTTTTTGAAAAAGTACACGTACTTTTTATATCTTGTTCCCTCAATCCCCCGTGGAAATGTGACCATTAGGATTTTCGAACGTAAACCCCAACAGTTAGATCTGAATTAATCCGTCCACTGTTCAAACGCAGAGTATTTAAACGAGAAGAACCCATTTAGATTGCAAATATCGAACTCACTTCTTTCTTATTGATTATCCTCGTAAATTTTTGTAATGTTGTACCATCATCGTGATGTGAGATTAATAATCATATCTTTTGTGTTGCCGATCACCATTTCAACAAGGAGGATTCATCGCATGGAACAAACCAACTTCAAGGTCTACAACTATCGATGGATTGTCCTGCTGGTATTCATGTTCGTGGCCGCAATCAACCAGCTCTTGTGGATCACATTCGCACCGATCACAAGCAGCGCTGCAAGTCATTTCGGAGTCTCTGACCTCAGCATCGGATTGCTGTCCATGAGCTTTATGATTGTGTATCTCTTTGTCTCGTTTCCCGCCTCCTGGGTTATCGACACTTACGGAATTCGCGTGGCTGTGGGAATTGGCGCCGTGCTAACAGGCATCTTCGGCCTGATGCGAGGACTGGCAGCCGCGGATTATACCCTGGTACTTATCTCACAAATCGGAATCGCCATCGGTCAACCGTTCATCCTCAACGCCATCACCAAAGTGGCCGCTCGCTGGTTTCCCATTCATGAGCGGGCCACCGCGTCGGGTTTGGGTTCACTGGCCATCTATCTTGGCATTTTTACAGGATTGGCGCTCACCCCGTATCTCACGCTCCAAACCAGTATCAGCAGTATGCTTGTGATTTACGGGATCGTATCCATTATTGCCACGGTCGTCTTTTTCATTGCCGTCAAGGAGCGTCCTCCGACGCCCCCTTGTCCCCCGGAGCAGGAAGAAAGATCCTTGATCCTGGATGGATTCAAACAAATCCTGCGTCAAAAAGATTTCATCCTTTTGATGTTGATCTTCTTTGTCGGTCTGGGCGTATTCAACGGTGTGACAACCTGGATCGAAAACATCCTCAGCCCAAGAGGCTTCTCGATCACCCAGGCTGGAATCATCGGAGGGATGATGATTGTGGGCGGTCTCGTTGGTGCGGTAGTCGTGCCCATGCTTTCAGACAAGTATCGGAAGAGAACGCCCTTCATCGGCCTGGCACTGGCCGGTTCAATCATCGGACTCGTGGGTATTACCTTTGCGGCAAGCTACGGATTGCTCCTCGCCTCAGCTTTTATCTTGGGACTTTTCCTCTTGAGCGCAGGCCCGGTCGGTTTTCAATATGGCGCAGAAATTACCTATCCGGCGCCGGAAGGCGCGTCTAATGGCCTGCTCATACTCATGG
>JABMRT010000116.1 GCA_013202295.1 Candidatus Zhuqueibacterota bacterium | reverse complement strand
CGGCAGTCTTACAGATTTGATTCAAATCCACAGTGCCATCAGGATTTTCGACAATAAATTGATTTAAAATTCCTCTGTATGCTGATTCGGCACCATCACGATATGATGGTTCAATATAACCTTTGCGCACTCCTTTTGCAAGTGCATAAACAAACATGTTTGATTAGTATCATCTTCTTCATGCTGGTGTACTTACCAGATTCCAACTTGTATTAATACACACCGTTTGAGAGGGTTGAAGCATCGAACAGTTCGGTGAGATTCCGTCTTACTTTGAAATTCTTTTCCGTGTAACAGAGATCGATAAAACCGCCTATGATACCGAAATTCTAGTACTCGACAAAATCACCCCGGATGACATTTTCACGACCGACTGATTATAAATTAATTTTCGGATAAATAAACAATCATCACAATCTCATTTAAATACTAATTCAACATCTGCGCTGCATCATTGATATTCATTAGAGGAATTACTATATCGTAATTTAGAAACATTTCTAAATACACCAATTCTGATGTTTGTCTATTTAGAAACGTGGCAATAAAATGTTTGTATTTAGAAAGATATTTGCTTATTTAGAAATATCTTAGAGAGTCACAATGGGTCGATAAACTTAAGTTAGCCGTTAATAAAATTCTGGGTAAACAAACATGCCAATAAAAGTCTTTATAAGTTATTCAAGCCAAGATAGAGATAAGGCTGATCTTTTATATGATGCCTTGTCAGAACTGAATGACAAATTTGAACCAATAATAATTGATAAAACCCCTACACCAGATACCACTCTTTCTGAAAAAGTACAATCAGGCATCACAAATTGCTCGTATTTAATACCAATAATAACAAAAAGATCTATTTATAACCAATGGGTAAACCAAGAAATTGGTTTTGCTTATGCGAAGTCAAAAGCAATAATACCTCTTGTCGAGCGACATATTATGAAAAATTTGAAAGGATTTATACATGATCAAATAGATCTGTCATTCAATTTCAAATCAAGTAAATTCCTTAAAAAAAGAGAAGCTCAAAGTTATAATCAATTGTGTTGTACCCTTATTGACTACATTAAGAAAATCTTATTAGCAGATTTTTCTTCAAATATTTCCCCATTAAAAGTGAAACAAGGCGAGAAGTATACGACACAAGTAAAATTCAAAGGGTATGTTAAAAACGGTTTTTTTGATAATTATGTTGAGCACTTAGGAACTTCATGGTATCAATATAACTGGGACCCTTCTACTCTAAGAAATTTAAGTCCAAATCCAAGGGCCGCCGGTGAATTACATGGCAATGTTGACATTGAAAGAAGTTATACACATCTCACTCATGGTTGGCCAACTGGAAAGTATATTATTCATGTGAGAGTGTATGATCATCGAGTCCCAGGTAAAGTTGGAAGAATACCGATTGCTGAAGAAAATCATCCTTTTGAAGTAGTATAATAAGAACGCGGCTAACCACATGCTGCAAGGGAATTGAAACAGCCACGGTTTTTCGGATTTTTTAAGTTAAGTGGAATCACTCGTTTTATCTGAGTCTTTCCGTGTTTCAATCCCCTGAGCATCACGTTATACTGTATAAAGTTAGATTTCAGATTAAGATAAAAAGGGATATTTTGACAAAATCAATAATAATTGTTCTCACTCTAATCAGTCTTTACTTATCAGTCTTCGGACAAGGAATTTTTAAAGATACCCATCCATGCGTTTCCCCAGACGAAAGTTATTTAATCTTTGATTCGGATAACAGGGAACGAATTAATAATTGTGAATTGTTTATTTCTTTTAAAAAAAGTGATGCCTCATGGACAAATCCTATTAATATGGAGAAGTATATAAAGCAGGCCGGTGCAACAATGGTAAAAGTTACATTAGACGGGAAATTAATATTTTATCATGATAATAGTGGTATTTCATGGTGGGTCAGTTCAGAAATAATCAATGATCTTAAACCGGAGATGCATAAATAATTTAACACAAAAAGGTAGCTGGAGAGTTATTTTCAAGGGTATACTTTTAATTTTTAATTATCACAATAAGATTTTTCTAAACTATCATTCACAATCAATCTATCAATCTGAATTAGTTGTCTCGGGAGTCAGCGTAGAAAAATTTGTTCGTTTTACCAGATAATAAGCCGCTATAAGTCCGCCAACAATGAGAATCAGTCCATACAGATATTGAGACAGTATAATTTTACCAATCCCAAAAAGAAGACAATATATTGAAATTACTCCAGCTGACCACTGAAAAAGCACTATTTTAAAATTGTCTGTAGAAAGTTTGGCCGGATCTGCTATCTTTTTTCTGATTGGACCCCACAAGCCAATTGGTCTGACTTTCTTGTAGAATTCAATCAACTGTTTATCGGAAACAGGTTTGGTTAATAGTGTGACTGCAATCCAAATAATTGTACAAATTAAAAGAATCAACGCCAATCGAACTGCAAAATATTCGCTGCTTGTTAAAAATTCGATATCATAGATCTTACCAATTATTTTTGCTGCATTAGCAATAACAAGGGACGAAAGCATGGCTGAAATTTCAGACCACGGATTAACTCGCCACCAAAACCACCTCATTAGGGTAGCGAAGGCAAGCCCGGAACCAATTTCTGCAAGATAAAACCAACCGCTTTTTATTGAATCCATATAGACTGCCGTTATACCGGCAATTATCATCAAGGAAAAGCTGGCAATTTGGCCCAAGCGTACACATTGTTTATCATTACTCTTCTTATTGATAAATCCTTTATAAAAATCGGTTACAATATATGAAGATCCCCAATTTAAATGTGTATCGATAGTGGACATAAAAGCTGCTAATAATGACGCAATCATTAGACCTTTCAATCCTGTTGGCAAAAAATTGATCATCAATGGATATGCCAGTTCATGGTCAACTAAATTTGGGAAAAAGCAAATAGAAGCAAGTCCAACGATAAGCCACGGCCATGTACGAAGGACAAAATGTGCAAATGCAAACCATAGAACAGCCAAAGTGGCATGCCGATCATTTTTACAGGCAAATATTCTTTGCGAAAGGAATCCGCCGCCCTCAGCACCTCCCCACCATTTGATTGCTATAAAAATTATAAATGTAGAAATAGCAAGCCCACCTGCTGAAAAATCCGGGGCAAAACTGAATATTATGTCTGATGATACCAACTCCGCCCTGACATTCGGAGAATTTAATGTATGAATGATTTGCTCTTTCATTCCAATCAAACCACCTAATTTATCCACAGAAATAATTGCCAGTGCAAAAGAGCCAACCATAGCTATCGCAAACTGGATTAAATCTGTCACAACAACTCCCCACATACCGGAAAGTGTTGCATAGACAGTGGCAATAATTATACAGATAATCACACCGATGGCTTTATCATTCAAAAACAAGAGAAACTGAGAGGAGTCAAGATTTGATCCAGTTAAATTTGCGCTTTCCACCCATTGCAATGATAAATTTTTCATTACTACAAGCGATGGTATATCCAAAATGACACTCATAATTTTTGTGGCTGCAAGAATAACCCAACCCATGATTATAGCATTCATAATCACTGAACGATAACCCGCATTAAAAAGTCTTAAACCGTTCGCAAGTTTGCCATCGTATCGTAAATTATAAATCTCAGCGTCGGTAATCAATTTTGCCCGGTTCCAGAATTTTGCGAATAAAACTGCACATAAAATGAATGCCATGACATCAGACCACCAAAACCAATTGCCCTGGAGTCCTTGGGTCCTGACAATGTGTGTTAGCCCAAGAGGAGAATCTGCCGCGAAAGAAGTTGCTACCATCGATGTACCCGCAATCCACCAGGGTAATTTTCTTCCAGCCACAAAATATTCATCTATATTTGAAGTGGCTCTTTTACTATAAAAAATCCCAATGCCCAAAGCGATAAGAATATATATTAGGACGATGATCCAATCGGTTACAGCCATATCAATATGTATCATAGTAAATCTTTCTTTCTGGTATATTCACCTATGAGTCATATATTAAAAATTGATCCTAATTAACCAGGAATCGAGTTTGTGCTGATATCTATTGCAACCAGTTAAATTGTGTTTAGACAACTCATTGTCATTTATCATCATTTCCTATTAATAATTATTTCGACTTCGGATTACCCGGCCAAAAAGGATTTATCTTCACTTCATTGAAATAGAACCATGCGGTAGATGCAACCGCCGGCTTGTTAGAGGATCGATTAAAAATATCATGATGTGGAGTGGAATATGGAATGCCACCACTATGCGCCATTACACGTTTTGTCTGATCATGAAAATATTTTGCCTCTTGTTGTCGCCCAACCCAAAATAATGCAGCAACGACACCTTCCGTTCCTTCAAACCAAACATTTTGGGACACATTGTCTTTTTTGTCCTTTTTAAATTCATCCCAGTCAAAACCATCAATTTCTGCGACGTCAACACAGAAATCAACTGTCACGCGGCAAGGTCCGTTCAAAATCCAATCCAGTGTAGACATAAAATCAGTACGATTGCTTCCGCAATCCCCAAGAGATAGAATCGCCCAGCTTTGCGCATCGAGCACTAGTCCCCCAAAATCATTTTTCCCTGCCCAAAAAGTGCTGAATTCATGACTTGGTCCATCCGATTCAGGAGATGTTGCCCACATTTCAGTCAGGAGATATCCCCTGATTTTTTGAGCATATTCCTGATAACGATGACGGCCTGTAATAGTAAATAGATTATTGTAAGCCGAATAAGCATCCAGCATATGCTCTGTGCTGAAGGCCGTGGAACCGGTTTCCATGCGCAGTGATCCATCAAATTCTATCAGTGTGGTGACAAATCCAGCACATTTTTCAATAATATCTAGAAAAGAGGAATCCCCACTACAAATTGTATAATAATTACCGGCGATCATCATCCAGCAATTATTGCCGGAATAGCTTGAATTCCACAAAACATTTCCTGTATTGGAATCATAGCTGGCTGCAAAACTACCATCTATATTTTGTAACTTCTTCATTTGGGTCAATACTTTTCTGGCCCTTTCGAAGTCCTTTGCGGCCGTGAACGCCACAATTGACAAGGCTTGATCATATGTATAAGCAATATTGTCAGAATCCGAATAGCTGTCTACCAATCCGAGCGGACGTTGCTGACTTTGCAACCATCCCAGCGGCGTTGATTGAAATCCCGCTTTTGATTCTTCCTGAAGAACATCACAGTCAGAATTTAGATTCCGCATTTCTGATTCTTCCTGATTTTCAGTATTTCCAGCCAATCCATTCGTATTTTCAGGACGATTAGACGGTTTTAAAACATCTTTTTTTGAAACTGGCTTCGAATAGGAACAACTCGACAAGCCCCACGCTAACGAAGCAATCAAAAGCGTGAAAACAGATCGTGACATTATTTGGGTTTGTTTATTTTTCATGGATTAACCATTAATGTCATAAAATTCGAAACCGGCAATCATTCGTCCGAATAAACCAATAATTCAGGATGTCATTAAAAACATCGTTCAATATGCGGGTGGTCAAGAATAGTTGTTAATTATCCTCAATCCTAACCCATTGTGACTTTGACCAGATGTTCTTTTCCGTCAGAATGTGGTTTGATAAGTGTTCCATCAATCTCATTGCCGTCAACACTAATTGTGGCAACGCCATTCTCAACACCTTTTGGATTACTAATCTCAATACGGTAAACTGATCCCCTGAAGTGGCGGACAATTTTACATTTCTTCCAGGTTGAGGGAATACACGGATCAATTAATAGTCCCCCAAAGTCTTTACGAGCTCCCAGAATCCACTCTGTCGCTATTTGGAGCATCCAGGGGGTCGTCCCGGTCTGCCATGTAAAAGCGCCTTCACCAAAATGATAAGGATTTTCCGGGCCGATGCAGTATTCTGCATAAACAAACGGTTCAACTTTGTATCTGTCGGGATTTTTTACTTTGACTGGATTTGTCGGAAGTGTTTTTGAAAACGTTTCAAAAGCTCTATTTCCACAGCCCCGCATACAGTCAGCAAGAATCTTAAAAGCACTCACATGTGAAAACACGGCAGCGTTTTCTTTTGTCCCCGGTGCAAAAGCGGAAATTCTGCCTATTTCCGGATTATATTTAGTGTATGCCGGAGCGAACATTGCAGGACCGACTTCAGTTTCCAAGTATTTATCCACATTTTTCATTATGATTTCTGCTTGCACCTCATCTGCGACTTCACTCAAGATGGCCCATGATTGAGGATTAAGAAATATTTTTCCTTCTTCACAACTTGTGGAGCCTATCACATGGCCACTATCAGTAAAAAGCCGCAGATACCATTCCCCATCCCAACCGTATGTATTTATGATATGTTTCAGTTCGTCGTATTTTTTCTGTAACTGATTTTCTGTTTGCTCATCATTTATGAAATGCGCCAATTCAATTAACTGTTTAATCGATCTGCAGAGAGCCATCCCAAGCCATACGCTTTCACCTTTTCCATGCTTACCGCAGGCATCGAACGCATCATTCCAGTCGGCCCTTCCAATAAGAGGAAATCCCTTTTTACCCCGGTGAGTATAGGAGTATTCCACCGCCCTTAAAGCATGTTCATAAACAGTCGCTTTGCCTCCGTTAAAAAACTCTACTTCTTCATTCAAAAAATTAAAATCCCCACTTTCTTTCACATAACCGACAATCTCAAAGGGCAGCCATAAAGCGACATCAGATTTGCCTACTACAGATTCTTTTATTCCTGTATTTTCCCAGGGACCTTCGATATCGGAAAACCCGGATACAGCATGACCGTCATTATACTGATAATATAAAATTTTCATCAATTTTTTATGTGCAAGATTAAGATCAATTGAAAGTAGTCCTTCAATATCCTGAGCAGTGTCACGATAACCATATCCCCCTTCCCCGGGCCGAAAATGCGATGCTGACCGCCAACGCGCGATATTCACGCATTGATACTTGCCCCATATATTTGTAAAAAGGTTCATGTTGGCATCTGGAGTATGAACAGGGCTTGTGTTCACAATTTTTCTCCACTTATCTTTTACTTTTAGCAACTCGGTTTTGCATGTTTCAACTGAACGATATTTTGAAACAAGTGGATTTACTTCTTTTATAT
>JABMRT010000115.1 GCA_013202295.1 Candidatus Zhuqueibacterota bacterium | reverse complement strand
TTGTATGATACGATCATTCGAATCAACCGGGTGGGCAGGCTGGGCTTTGAGAATGATCCCGTGCATCTCGCTCTGTTTGAGAGCAAATGGCCGAAAGCCTGATTCAACTCCTAATGATGATAACCGGGGAATGGAGAGACAGCTATTGAACCAAGCAGCCCCCGGTTTAATTTTTGAAAATGGTTAATTTATGTCAGGTTTCACGTTGTTCAACCCGACCTACAATTTATTTTACTGCATTCACACCGGCTTTAAAGATTTTTATTCCATCCTCCGAGCCATGCCAGGGATAGATAGCGCGTTCCGGGGTAAAACGGCAAATTACCAGGTAGGAATCACATTGTTTCACTGCTTATCAAAATAATTACCCCTTTCAAATGATCCATTAATATTTTACATTGATCCGTTGTTTCAGATCAGTGAGAATCCAATCTCTTTAAAGGGAGTGTAAATGAACACGCTCAATTTCATTTTCAGAACATTTTTAATGATCGTATTTCTTGTTTCTTCAGGTCGTCTGAATGCGCAATATATCATTGAACAGATTGAATATGAAATTCCAATAAGCTATGAACTCATACCTGAAGATGCTGAATTTGAATCGCAGGAAGATGAGATCAATTTCTTTCTTGATATTCCGGAAGGCAAACTAAAACAGGCTGCTTTGGCTGAAGGCAGCGAAATTACGGAAGAAAAATCAACGATTTATATCGATGGCGATAACTTTGCAGTTGAAACCGTTTCTGAGGATGAGGGTAAAGTCACAATGGTCTCGGATGCGAAAACCGGTGTGTTGGTCATTATCATGTGGTCCCAAAGTAAAATCATTGAGGTGAATCCGGGAGATATAGAAAAAATGGTTGCGAAATCCCAGGCCGCAGTTGATAAAATGATGGAAAATCTTTCGCCTGAAATGCGCGAACAAATCAAATCTAAAATGGCACTGGAAAAAAACACATCACCGGCTGAATATGATGTTCAATCGACTGGCAAGAAAATGAACCTGTATGGCTTTAACTGCGAGGAATATCGTATTAATAAAGATGAAGAAGTGATTGCGATATGGGCAACTGGTGATGAATCTGGACTCGTGAAAGCAGTCGATCGTGTTTCTAAAAAGATGAAAGAGCTGGTACCATCTGATGACGATGAAGACGTGGATGAATGGAAGGCAGTTCCGGGGAAAATTCCGGTTCAGGTGCGCACATACACCTCTTCAATGATGGGCGACCCTGTGCTGGATATTCAAACGATTACAAAAATTGAGAACAAAAAACCATCGGCAGACAAGTTCAAAATACCCGGTGCAAATGAGGGGTTCACCAAAGGGTCTATGATGGATATGAGGATGCAGGATAATCAATAGTTCATTCCAGGGTGGGCCCTGGCCCACTTTTTTCGCCCCTGAATCCCGGTAGAGGGATTCGGATTCCTACTTCCCCTCCACAACCCGCACCTCCTCCTCAGTCAACCCGTAGAGATCGTAAACCAGCTTGTCAATCTGCTGGATATAGCGGCTCTGGTTCAGCACCCATTGTCTTCTTGTATTTGAGCCCTGCTTTTTTTATGGGGTTCTTTTCGGTTGCTTATCAGCTTTCTTTTGTGTGTCTTTATTCTCTTTACTTTGCTTCTGTTTCTTATGTTTGTCCTTATCCTTCTTTCCGCCTTTGTCTCCCATTTTGGTCATCCTTTCTGTTATCGAATTATCTTTGTGGATTGGAGGCTAAATGGTTTTTTATTTTCTTCGGTCGGGACTGATATCCCGGACGATCAGAATCATTCTGCGGTATATGAACTATTCAAAATCCAACTCCAGCGCCTGATCCACTTGATTCAAACGCATCGTTCGATGATACTCCATAAATCCATCCCGCGTATCAAACCACGACATACATTCCTTGCGTGACAGTTTGGTTTTTTTATCCGAAGAGTAAATGGAATACGAACTGTAAGGCCAGTCTTCTATATCGTCTACAAATTCGTGTTTGACCGGATTGGCGTGAATGTAATACACGGTCTGGATGAGTTGATTCTGGGTTTTTATGGGCTTTCTGTGAAAAGGTTTTTCGAATAATGACCCATGTCTGGCATACCGCTGATTAAACGCCCGTGCATATGCATTGAATAAATTAGAAAAGGATTTCGAAACCGGGTTTTTAAAATCCTCTTGATTTTCATGAATTTGTATCAACAGATGGAAATGATTGCGCAACAGACAGTATGCATATGTATTGACTCTTGGAGCAACGTGTTTGGTATATTGATCAAGGAAATAGTGATAATTGGCCTCTTCAACAAACAGATTCTCACCATTATTCCCACGGTTAAAAATGTGATAATACCCGCCAGCCACAAGTGGAATCGTATAGGACATCTATTTTATCCCGGTTGGATTTTATTTTTATCAAACTTGTCGGTTCAAACCTGCCAGGTTATTCAATTTTATTTCAACCTGAACGTACCGGTTGTTCAAACTTGCCTGTTCAAACCTGCCTGTTCAAACCTGCCTGTTCAAACCTGCCAGGTTTTGGAAACCTGGCAGGTTTAATTACCTACCCCCCCTCCACCACCCGCACCTCCTCCACAGTCAACCCGTACAACTCATACACCAACTTGTCAATCTGCGCGTCAACCGCATCAATCTGTCTCTGCAGCGTCTCGCACGTGCGCGGCTCCCGCGCCTCGGCCAACTTCTTGTGCAAGTCGAGGATTTGATTTACACAAGTGACAATATTTTTCTGTTTATCTAAAGCTATTTCAACAATTGGTATCTTTTCTATATATTGACGATTATATGCAAAATATCCACCACTGAAGGGCGTACTTATTTGTTTAATATACCAGTCTATCAATTTAGAATTTAACAGTGCAAGTATTTGATAATACTCGAAACCAGGTTTAACAATAATACCGTACCCACCACCGCCGCCACCACCACTACCTACAAAAAACAGATCCTTTTTCTCATCAATTGAAAAGGAAGCTCTAATTGCAATACTTGGTGTCATAATTTTCAGCTGTTCCATTTCACTCAGATTTTGTGATCTTCCAAACGCATACCATCTATCATGTTTCCATTTACCATGTTCTCGACTTTCTAATGCTGCTCTATTTTCAATAAGATATTTCCAAGTATTCGGATAGTTATTCTGCAATTCTGTTTTACTAATCAATTCTGCTTTGCCTGCTACATACTTATATGGGAACAGAATACTTTTCTCTAAATTTTTTACAAAATATCTTTTTAAGTTCACTGAACCTTTACAAAGAGGGTGAAGTAATTTTGATTCAAGTTTATATTCTTTTTGTCGAGCATCAGAAAAGAATCTATTTTTTGCAACATCTGTTAATATAAATACTGAATCAGCGCCTGTTATCAGTCCCTGATAAATTCGATCAGAAACATCACTTAGTTTAATGTTTGTTGAATTTAATTTTTCGAATAGTTGATTTCCCTTTCCGATTATAAAATGCCATTCATTCCCCGAAAATGTTTCTTGGCTCTTCAATTCTTGAAAACCTTCATCACCCATTAACCATTCATCAACATTATCAACTTCTATATAGTTGAATTCAGCGGATAAATTTCTATTAAGAAATAGAAGACATGTATAAGTAGTAGCATTATTAAATATTTGATTATCACCAAAATGTACAATTCTTTCAATATTATTGCCCTGTGAAAGAATATTCCTTAAGGGCTCACCATATTTAGCATTAAAGAACTTATGCGGCAAAATAAAACCAAGTAATCCATCTTGATTTAAAAGCGTCAATCCTCTTTCTACGAAAACAACATAAATATCATAATTTCCTTTTGACGCGGACTTATATTTCTGTTTATAAAATTCAACTTCGACAGGCGCCCATTCCTTCATTGCCTGAATACGAATGTACGGCGGATTCCCGATGACCGCATCAAACCCGCCATTCGCGAACACCTCGGAGAATTCGGCTTTCCAATCAAACGCATTGATCCGCATCGCTTCATTTTCATCAAAAAGGGAACCTTGCTGATGCTCATAAAAATCAGGCCCGATCAGGGAGTTGCCGCATTTGATATTGCTGGAGAGATTCGGCAGCGCCCGTTCATGCCACAGTTTCATCTGGCTGTGCAAACTCTCGGCGTTCTCCCCTTCCAAAACCTTCAGTAAAAGGCTTAGCTTGGTCACTTCCACGGCATTCGCGTCAATATCCACCCCGTAAATGTTGCTGAGGAGAATCCGCTTCTTTTCAGTCGTGGAAAGATACCACGCGCCGCCAGCTCCCTGATATATGGCCTGGGGATCGGACTTGCGCGCCCGCTGCCCTTTGGCGGGAGGCGAAGATGGAAATTGGCCGGTCGCTTCAAATTCGATCCGGTACTGTTCAAGATGCCAATCGAGCAGAAACTGATACGCGCCGAGCAGGAAGGAGCCTGATCCGCACGCCGGGTCGCAAATCCGCAAATCGCTCACCTCTTTCGGCGTCTTGCCTTCAACCAGTTTGCCGACCGTATTGCGGACAATATACTCCACAATATATTGCGGCGTATAATACACCCCGCCCGCCTTGCGCACCTCGGGCTTCTCTTCAATGCGCGCCCGATGCCCCTCGGTGAGCGTAATGCGCTTGCCCAGAAACTGCTCGTACGCGTTGCCCAGCACCTCGACGGGCAGCACGCTGAATTCATAAGGGCATTTCGGATAATAAAGATAAGCGAGGATCTCTTTGAGGATTTTGTCATCCATCTTGAGATGAGGCGTAATCACGTCAGGATGCGAACCGTCCTTCGCCTCAAAATGAAACAGGCCGGAATTGTACCGTTCATCCGCACGATAGTAAATCTCGACCAGGCGGGGATACACATTTTCGCCATTTTGGATGTTGCGTAACGGATATTGAGATTCAATGCCGCGATCCTCACACATGCGCAGAAAAATCAGCCGGTCAATTGTAAGCTGGACCACATAGTTCAGTTCTCTTTCGGACAGGCCCGGATTGCGCAGCGCGATATTCCGGGCAAGCTGGACGCGCCAGCTATCGAGATCATTGAGGAAGTCGCGGTCAATTTCCGCGCGGGCCTTCTTGCCCTGATTGTTCTCGATGAATTTTTGGAAATCGCCGCGCATCACCGCTTCTTTTGAGAAGATGGATTGAATCTCGTCCCAATGTTTGGCATACTCGTCAAACGTATAATAAAGCATGCGGCCCACATGCGGCTTGTCCGTGATGGCAGGTTTGACACGGGTGTCATAGAGGATGAACTCTTCGAAGTCAGTCAGGATAGAAACCGGCAGGCGTGCGCTGTACGCGTAACGGCGGAGTTGAAACGCAGGCGCAGGATCGTGCTTCAGATCTATGGAAGGTTTTTTTGTTTCCATAAAGAAAATACGTTTGCCGCCGATGCGGAAAGAATAGTCCGGTGCCTTGGTCGTGCCCCCCACCTTCACTTCATCTTCGTGGATCACATCCCGGTACTGCATGGAATATCCGGCCTTGTTATGGACATCCCAGCCCAACGCCTCCCAGAATGGATTCACGAACTCCACGCGAATGTGCGTTTCATTGTATTTGGGATTTTTATATTCGTTCAGATTATGCTGAAATTTCTCAACGAGAGAATGAATTGTGTCTTTCTGATTTTTCATAGTGTCTCTTAACCTGCCAGGTTTCTAAAACCTGGCAGGTTTAAAAGGTAAACTTTGTTTCAGATCAAATCGAATGAATAGTTAATAATAATGTTTTCGGGAGAAACATGCAAGGGGGAATCATGTTCATACCTGCCAGGTCTCCGAGACCTGGCAGGTTTAATGATAAAATTAATTGGTTGAGGAATAATACATTTTTTGTTATAAACAAGCAAGAAAATCATCGACAATTTGGTAGGGGCGGATCATGATCCGCCCTTGCGGGGGAATGCAAGGGAGTTCTTTTCTCAAGTATCAGATTTTTGAACCTGACAGGCCAAATTTTATAACTCAGTCACCTTCCGTCCCTCGATCCGCAATATGCGCCATTCTTCTTCAGTCTTAGGAGGACTTTCGAGTTCGGACCCGGATTTCTGCCTCAATGCCAGGGCGTCAGATGCGCAGGAAGAGACACACAAACCACACCCGAAACAGCGCGCGAGATCGACTTCAACAATCCCGTCAGCGCCCATGTTTAAGGCACCAAACTGGCAACGATCGATACAGATACCGCATCCTGTACAGTTTGATTCTTCCAACGTCACATAAAAATCGGATCGCGCCATACCATTCAAACTGCCATACTCCGTAATCCCACGCAACACACCGCAAGAACAGGAGCAGCAATTACAGATGTACTCTACCCCATCCTGTACATTATTAGTGGAATGCACCAGCCCTTCCTGTTCGGCCTGATCGAGAATTTGAATCGCTTCATCCTTGCTGATCGCACGAATATGATCAGACCGGTCAAAATAACCGGGCCGGGATGAAAATACCAGACAATTCTCAACCGAATGATCACACCCTTCACCGATCAGTGATTTCTGCACCCGACAAATGCACTTTAAAACGCCCCAGGATTGTGCATTCTCCAAATAATGGGACGCCCGTTCATAGGGCATGATATCAATATTGACAGGAATCGTCTTCTCAACAGGGATGACGCGATGCACGGAGGGTTTGACTGTCATCATTCTGTACAGGGCTTCCTGATAATAGGCCTCGAATAACTGTGCAAATTCTTCTTCGATGGCCCCATTTTGCCGTTCATAAAATCCGACGATAAAAGGGATGAGCTTGAAGTCAAATCCGCCTTTGCCCTTTTCCAGGTCGATCAATCCTTTTTTGACCATTGATTTCAGGATTTTAGAGACCTCTCGTTCTTCCCGATCCAGTTTTTCCGCGATGGATTTTGCCGATTCAGGATTGAGGCTCATGTGACACGCAATTGTGGCCTCATCTTCTGAAAACAATTTAGCCAGGATTTTAAGTTCCACACCGCTTTCTGTGGCAGGAAATCCATTGGGAATTTGATCGAGATGTTCAGCGAGTTGTTTGTAGATTGTGTTCATAATAATTGGATTCCATTATCTGCTTCAAAGACATGATAACTTCAAGTGATAATAATAACAATTATGGACAACACTATGATAGATTTTTTAGGGGAATAATGCAAGGAAATCATCGATAATTTGGTAGGGGCGGATCATGATCCGCCCCTACGGAGAATGCAAGAGAGAAAAATAGAGATTTCTCACTCACTTCGGGGATTCGAAATGACAAGGGTGTAAGTTGCTGTCATCTTGAGGAGTCTTCTTCGTCTCTATCTCCCATTCCTATCATCTCTAAGAGTTCCGCCTGAGCGGGACGATGAGAGATCTCGGGGTTGTGCGGAGTGCTTGCATGAGAATCTTACTCTGAGATTTCTCGTCGTTGCACTCCTCGAAATGACAAGAGTACCAGGCACAGGGAAATTAAAACTGTTGACATGATTGTTGCAATTATGTCACATTCAATACCCTGGTTTAAAGGTTGCACAACACCGAGGGTTGGAACAAATCCTCCGAAATACAGTGAATTCGAAAGGTTTGATTGCATAATTAAATCAATGCAATCTCAGAATGAAAATACGTAAAAAACATCGTCTTATAAACCTGATTTTCCTCCTTACCCTAGGTGTCGTAATAAGCCAGGCTTCGGATCTATCATTTCAGCATCTCGATATCAGTGATGGTCTTTCACAAAACAGTATCAAATGCATGCTCCAAGATCGTACAGGCTTTATGTGGTTTGGCACTGAGGATGGATTAAACCGGTATGACGGATATCAATTTAAAACATTCCGTCATGATCCCTGGGATTCCACAAGCATAGGCGGCAATGACATCTCAGCCATTTGTGAAGATCATGCAGGCAGGTTGTGGATCGGGACCCATGACGGCGGTTTGAATCTGTATCGTTGCAGTTCAGGCGACTTTATCCGGATTGGACATCATTTGGACCAGCCGCATACATTAAGCCATGATTCCGTACGGACGATTATCGAAGATTCACAAGGGATTTTGTGGGTCGGCACTGCGAACGGACTCAATTTTGTCAATCTGGCCAAACTGGATTCATTGTCCGCTTTTAATCCGACTACTGAAGCCATACAATTTTCTCACATTGAAGGCACCGGAGATTCAACCGGGCTCTCTTATCATTGGGTAAACTGTCTGCTTGAAGACAAGGCCGGGTATCTCTGGATTGGTACCAATTGGGGACTGAATGTATTCAACCGGGAAAACGGATTATTTCATCATTTTTATTATACAGAAGAAAATACCTGCGGATTGTGGAGCAATTACATCAAGTGTATT
Organism: Candidatus Zhuqueibacterota bacterium; assembly: GCA_013202295.1. GTDB lineage: Bacteria > Zhuqueibacterota > QNDG01 > QNDG01 > JABMRT01 > JABMRT01. The sequence continues at coordinate 31,032 of JABMRT010000115.1, read as the reverse complement.
ATGCAAGATGATGAGGGAACCCTTTGGATCGGCACCGAGCTGGGTGGTTTGAGTCGAATGAAGCAGGATGCGGGTCCAGACGGAATCAAGGAATGGGAGGAATTAAAATCATCCCGATTTGTTTATTTTGAGAATGAAGTAGATTCCCGAAACTCTCTGAGCTCAAACACAGTGCTTTCCATGATTGAGGATGGTTCCGGAGATTTCTGGATCGGCACAGAAGATGGTCTCAACCGGATGAACCGTGAAATAAACACCTTCGAAATCTGGAAGCAGGATCCGAATCAAGTCCGCAGTTTGAAGGGCAATTTCATATCATCTATCTATCAGGACCGTTCCGGGTTACTATGGTTTGGTTCGGATCAGGGATTAAATACCTGGAGTGTATTTCAAAACCAATTTGAGCATATCCGCCATATGCCCGGTGAACCCAATTCCCTGAGCAATCCCTATGTCTGGGCGATTTGCGAGGACTTGGAGCAGAACGTATATATTGCCACCAATTGTGGATTGAATGTCTATTCTCCTGAAACCAAACAGATACGCCACTATATACATGACGATCAAAATCCGCAGAGTCTTGTCGGAAATTACATCATTGATGTGCTGATTGACAGCCGGAACATTCTATGGGTGGCAGCAAATGGCTGGGGATTGGATTATTCGGTCATTCAGCCCGGCAAGCCGCTCCGATTTCAGCATGTTCCATTTGACCCTGATCAGGATCAAGCCCTTCAAAATGAATTCATCATGGCCCTGTTTGAAGACCGGAAAGGGAATATCTGGTACAGCACTTATCACATGGGCCTGACCAAGCTAATCTATGATCCCGATCTAGAATCAAGGTCGGATTTTCCCTACCGGTTTGTGCGCTACAAATATTTGATGCAATCGGATTCCCTCGCCGATAATTACAATGTGCATGTCCTGCATCAGGACAATGAAGGCAATTTATGGGCTGGTACAGATGGTTACGGAGTCATTCAAATCCCGGTTAGTCTTGTTGAAAGTATGACTCCCTCAGAACTGCCGGAAAAGCCGCTCTATTTCAGGCATGATCCGTCAGATCGTGAAAGCCTCAGAAATGATTATGTCATGGATATTCATCACGATTCAACCGGCAATATCTGGCTGGGCACGTACGGCGGCGGTTTGAACAGGCTGGACCTGTCTACTGGAAAGTTTGCCAGCTATACCATGCAAGACGGGCTGTGCAATGATGTCATTTACAGCATTCTGGAAGATAGCAAGGGCCGGTTTTGGCTGAGCACCAACAATGGAATATGCCGGTTTGATCCGGCCACAGGGCAGGTTAAGAATTTCTCAGTATCAGACGGGCTTCAGGCATTTGAGTTCAACGTACACGCACAATTTATAAACCTCCGCGGAGAGATTTTTTTCGGTGGTGTCAATGGGCTCAATATCTTTCATCCTGATAAAATCCGATCTAATACGCTAGTCCCCCCTATCGTCATCCTCGGATTTCAATTGCTGAACGACTCCACCGAATTCAATCTACATTGCACCTCTCAGAAGCATGAACCTATCCATCTTAATTATCAACAAAATGGATTCGAAATTCGGTTCGCCGCACTTAATTATATCGACCCGGGAAACAACCAATACCGTTACAGAATGAGACCAGTTGAAACAGCCTGGCATAATCGAGGTAATGAAAATTCGGCAACTTATGCGAGACTATCCCCGGGTGAATATCAATTTGAGCTGCAGGGATCAAACAATGATGGAGTCTGGAATCCGGAAAACCGGATTCTTTTAATTACAATCCATCCCCCATTCTGGCAGACAAGGTGGTTCCAGGCATGCATGATTTTAACGATGATTGGATTCATCCTTTTCATCCATTACTTACGCACCAGAAGCATCCGGCGTCGCAAACAGCTTCTGGAGATCCGGGTACATGAAAGAACCGAAGCACTGGCCGCGGCGAATGAGGAACTTCAAACTGCTCTTGATGATGTCCAGCACCTGGAAGGGCTGTTGCCAATCTGTGCGGCATGTAAAAATGTCAGGGACGATAAGGGTTACTGGCATCAAGTGGAAAGCTATATTAGTAAAAACTCAAATGTAGAGTTCAGTCACAGCCTTTGCCCGGATTGTTCACCCAAATATTTTCCTGATGAGATAATCAATGGTGAGGATCAATCATGTGATTGTGGAAGCGATTAATTCTATTTTTATTTTTTTACAGATATAATCAATTGGGCAATGAAGAATCGTATTTTTGAGACAATTATGCATGGAATTTTCTTATTTTTCACTCACACCAGACAATACCTAAGAAAGAGGAATGTTAAGTTGATCCCCAATTTCAAAAGGGCGGATCATGATCCGCCCCTACTTATAAGGAAGGTGTTTTCTTAATGCTGATGAAAAGCGTCAGAAACAAACCGTAGCACTTCAGGAAGCGAATCACGCCAATACGTCCAGTTGTGAGCCCCTTGACGCACACGATATTCATGAGGGATCTCTCGCTTGCGCATGGCAATATGGACAAGAGAGTTCCCCTCATACAGAAAATCATCATCGCCGCAGTCGATGTACCATCGTACAGATTTAATTGATTCCACATCCAGATTTTCCATCATATAGACCACACTCTGACGTTTGAGATACGCCTCAATCAGTGAATCAGGAGGCATTTGATCCGCATCATCGCCATAGCGTTCGATCCGTTCTTTAATTCGTTCTGTACTATTTGGACCCGTTCCAGCACTAAGCGGACATGCCGACGAAAAGAGATCCGGCTGATGCAATGCGTACGTGAACGTGCCATCCCCACCCATTGACAATCCGGAAATAGCGCGGTACCTTTTTTCTCCTTTTATGCGAAATGTCTTTTCGACATGAGGCATCAACTCATCAAAGAAAAAATCTTCATACCGCCATGTATTCTGGATGGAGTTCGAATATCCTCTTCGAACCGTATTGGCATCGGGCATCACAATCACCATGGGGGTTGCAGTTCCCTCGAAAATGGCTTTATCCGCGATACGCAGCACCTCACCGAACTGTATCCATCCAGTTTGATCATCACCACTACCATGCAACAGATACAAAACAGGATAAGAGCGTTCAGAAGTTTCATAGTCAGGCGGCAGGTAAATCGCATACTTACGTTCACTTTGAAGGATTTTGCTTTTAACAGACAGATTGTCATAGACCTTGCCGGATTGGGCGATCAATAGCGCAGGCAATAGCACAAAGATCACGGATTTGAGCAAACAAATCCATTGATTAGATTTAAATGTGTTGTGTAAGAGCATCCTACCTCCTATTTCAGATGAGTTGTATTGATAAAATTATCGTTCATACAGCACAGCATTCTCGGTGAATTGCCACGGCGGTCCCGCAGAGACTTCTTGCCTTTCAATTTTCAGAGTTTCCTCATCGAGGAGTTGCATGAGGAACACATGGCGCATATCCGCAGTGGTGGAACAATCATACCGGATGTCGTATTGGTAGATCTGTCCGTCAGGGATCACCTCATCAAATGCGCTGTTTACGGTTCCGGTGTCCGAGATATCAAAGGTATAAGGCCCAGAGATGAGGCCGGGGAGAGACGTTCCCACAGAGAATTGTGGAACATCAGGATCGACATTGTGATAGACCAGCGCAAGATGGGGCGTCTCCGGAAACAGGGGCTCGCCTGGTTTAAACCAAAGCCCTTGCGCGGTTCCGGGCACATCATACGCGATCGTGCCACCGACCGGATCTTTTGTGCGCACGGTGGGCAGTCCGCAAAATGAATCGCCACATCTCGGAATCAGAATGGCGTTGATTTCATCTGTGAAATAATCCAGTGGAGATACAGTGTGTGGATACAGATAATCATCAAACCGGTCTGAAGCGAATACATGCGTTACATTCTGATCAAAGGTGCCGAAATCCAATCCGAATTGTCCTGGATTGCCTCCAGCAGTTCCCAGCGTATCTCCAGCGGAGATGGGAATGTTTGTCCACGTGATACAATGTCTAAACGTATCAGTTGCGACTGAATAAGATTCGCATTCCGCATCCTCCCAATCCAGAATCTTTTCAAGGATGTAAGGATGAATGCTGCTGATGTGTCCAATCACAATTTGAAATTCACTCTCATTGACGGACAGGATTAATGAATAATCAGAATAGCCATGGTTCACATGCTCTGACCGATCGACTCTTGTGATGATCATATCCGCAGGGCAGAATATGGGTACGCGGATAAGCCAGTCTGTTAAATAAAATCCACCATGATCTGAGGGAAAAGTATGCCCGGGCTGTGACATATGCCCCAGATTTACAAAAAGGTGAAAATCTTCTGGGCTTAAAGGAAGAACGGTTAAAAGCCCCTTACCCACCAGTATTCGAGGAGCCAAAATCTCGCTGTCTTTCTTGCATGCCGTATGCAGGAGTACAGCAGCAAGACACAAAAGGACGATCATAGTGTGAAGGTTGGAATGATTTGTTTTCATTAGAATTGTCCCCTCCTGCATTTTGTCGAATTATCCGATAACTGAACTTGCGGTTAGAGTATTTTGGATAACTCATGATAACAAAAGCTCGGCAGTAAATCAAGGTGAATTCGAGAGAATAGGCACCAAATTCCGACTTTTAATTGTTCATTTTGAAATATGTCGATTTGAAATAATTCATAATGAAATTTGCATAATTGGATTATGACATTCCGTTAATGGCTTAATTTACGTAAAAACAATGTATGCATAAAGTTATGGCAAGATGGCATTTTAATTGCAACTCTAATAGATCAGAAGAAGTCCTTTCTTCTAACCCAATTTTAAGGTCTGTGCGTGTCCGGAAGCCACGCGCAGACTTTTTTTATGGAGTTATGTCTCGGATTTTTCAATCTGGTATAATTGGTGTTATGTGGAATCGAGCGGGTATTACAAATACAATGTGCCACAGATAAATACAGATTGAATGGAATGGTTAATAGCAACTATGATCTGATCCGTTTTTATAGAATTGAGTGTAAGCATCTAATATTTTTTAATCGGTTTGCATCTGTGAAAATCCGTGGCGAATTCATATTTGTTGTTTAATTCTACGATTTAAAACCGTATAGAGCCATATAATTTCACAAAACTTAATATGTAATAAATTTGATTAATAGAGACCGGGGATAAAACGGTATCGCACTTGCAGACAATAACGAAGATAGACAGGATCCCGGCTCAGAAGGTTCTCTTCAATCACCGCTCGCCAGATTTGTCCGATTAAAATCAGTAAAATCAGGCCCACATTTCGAATGGACCCATTGACCATCAAAAAGCCGCTATAAAAAATCAACTCACTCACATACAATGGATGCCGGATCAATCGGTATGCACCGGAGATCTTGATGTTGCGGTTGGAGGGGAGGATTCCAAAACTACGTCCGAGGCTGAACAAAGAAATGACCATGCAGCCAATTCCAATTCCCTGTAGAAGGATGGAAACAGACATCCATGAGTTTTGTAGATCGGATATCGACCTTAATCCCAATGTGAATAAAAGCGTGAAAAACGGGATGAGCCAATCCTGCAATTTACTTGAAGACTCTTTGCTCTCTCTGCGTGTCAGGAACAGAATCAGCAAAAGAGTATTATGGATCAATAATCCCAAATGAATGATTGAGGGTGTGTTTGCCCAGGTGTTCAGCGCGCTCCAGACGAATCGGCTCCAAACCGTCGCAATTAGCACATTTGCGGGCCAATGTAAGAGATGGGTTAATCCGCTCAGCTCAGGCTTGTGCAAACCGTCTATTCCAATCACCAGTTGATCCCCGATTGTCATGGGAACATGATCCAGCGCCCCTGCTCTGAATTCAATCACCGATTCGGAGTATTTCGGCCCTTTGATCACCTGATTCGGTGCAACATTCCGCACGACCTCCAGGACCATGCCTGTTGAATCAATAAAAAGGATATCGAGCGGATACCGCATTCCAAACGTATGGATAGATCGGCAGCGTTCAAAAAGAAGCCCATGGTCAGATTCCCATTCAGAAGCCCCCAAAAGGCCTGTCAAGCGGGCCAGAAAGCCATCAGCGCGAAGAATACGAACAGGAATAGACGTATTTTGTGTATTATTGTTTATTGACAAAGCATTTCTCTCTGATTGGATTATTTAAACGTTTTGAATACGGCAATTACACCTGGCCCCATCAATATGATAATCAATGCCGGCAGAATGAACAGAACAAGTGGAAGCAACATCTTGATACCCGCTTTGGCGGCCTGCTCCTCGGCTTTCTGTCGGATACGAGTGCGTAAAGAATCTGCCTGAGAGCGAAGCGTGTCCGCAATGCTGGTTCCGAGCCGGTCCGACAAGATCAGAGCGCCTACCAAGATTTTTAAATCTTCCACAAGGTTTCTTTCACTTAAGCTGCGCAATGATTCCTCACGCGAAATGCCTCCGCGCAAATCCTGATTGACACGCAGCAACTCCTCCGACAAGGGTTCACATCTATCCGATATATCCTGCCCGACTCTGAGGATGGCCGCATTGAGTCCCAATCCGGCTTCAACACAAATAACTAGCAAATCGAGCGCGTCGGGTAGCCCCTCTGCGATACTTGATTGACGGCGTCGAATACGTTGTTTAAGTATGAGCTCAGGAATTTGATTGCCTACAGCGCCCATCACCACGGAAAGCATGATTACAATCGCCAGAGATTGCTCTCCGAGGAGACCGAACCCTAAACTGATGGCAAAACAGGCTACCGCAGCAAATAGTTTGAATCCGAAATAGCGATTGACCTTTTCATCACTTCGAATGCCCGCGTGAATGAGCAATTGGCGAAGATTTGATCGTTTCTTTTCCTTACGATTGGTTTGTTCGCCCAATTGTACCAGAATCCGGTTTACCGATGATTTGAGCTGCGCACCCACCTCCACAGGCGCTGATTCATTTAAATCCGTCTTATTCTTTTGTGAATCAGGCGTAAAATTTTGGATGCGCTGCAGCATCGGATCCTTCTTTTTTTGAAGTGCGGCTGCCAGTAGAAGAATGAGGGTCAAAATGGAGAGAAATACGATTCCCAATAATAGCTGTGTGTCCATCAGAGTATCCTATTGATAACGAACCCGTACGATTTTTCTAATCACATAAAATCCCATAATCTGAAGAAAGACAGATGAGAAAATCAGTTTGTGCCCCAGTTTTTCCTCAAACAGTGGTGATAGATATTCGGGATTGAGCAAAGAAATGATCACGACAAAAATGATCGGAAGACATCCGAGTATCCATCCTGACATGCGGCCCTGGGCTGTATAGGTTCTGATTTGCCCGATCAGCTTAAACCGTTCCCGAATTGTATAGCTTATATTTTCGAGGATTTCTGTGAGATTGCCACCGGTCTCGCGCTGCAAAAGAATGGCGGTCACAAAGAGTTTTAAATCCAGACTGGGAATGCGTTCGGATAGATTGATCAGAGCGTCACGCAAGTCCAATCCAAGATTATATTGTTCAAACGTCCGTTTAAATTCCGGCCCCAAAGGTTCGGGAGCCTCATTTCCAATCAGTTGAAGCGCTTGATTTAAGGCATGCCCGGCTCGAAGGGCACTGGTCATCATGTCAAGCGCGTCAGGAAACTGGCAGATAAATGATCTCAGCCGTTTCTGTGCCTGCATTATAAGATGTATAAGTGGCGCGAATCCGAGAAACACAGTAAGGATGACGCCCAGCAGGGTATTCCGGAGCAGCAATGAAACTGCGAAACCTGCCGCACCCATAATCAGCATGCGCAGAACCAACTCCCCTACTTTCATTTCTGATCCGGCTTTTCGGATTAATTCACGTAGACGCGAGGATATATTTAATTTCTCAAGAATCCGTTGCAATAGAGGGATCTCGCTCAATTGATCATTTCGAATTAAAATCGGATTCTCAGCAGGCTTTTCAACCACGCTATCCTGACTGAATTTATTGACACGGCGAGCGATTTCCCTGCGTGGATGCGCAATTCGTTGCCCAATCACTGCAACAATAAGACCGGTGATCAATGAAATGGCACAGAAGAAAGCGATCAGTGTGAGCGTCATTTTTCAGATTCCTCATCGGGCTGAGCCGGCATCGTCACTTTGGGCTCAAAGATATCCGCAGGAAGAGTAATCCCGGATGCGACCAGTTGTTCAGCGAATCGTGGCCTGAGACCTGTGGTGCGGAATCCGCCTAAAACGACCCCGTCTTCTCGCACTCCCATTTTTTCAAACTTAAAAATATCCTGCATTGTGATAATGCTTCCCTCCATGCCGGTGACTTCAGAGACCTGCATAATTTTACGCGATCCGTCTGAAAGTCGGGCCACCTGAACAATCAGATGAATCGCTGAACTGATTTGCTCGCGCATGGCTTTATCGCTCAAATTGTTACCAGCCATCAAAATCATGGTTTCAAGACGCCTAAGCGCGTCACGGGGTGAATTGGCATGAAGGGTCGTGAGGGAGCCGTCATGGCCCGTATTCATCGCCTGAAGCATATCCAGCGCCTCTGCACCACGTACTTCGCCGACAATGATGCGGTCGGGTCGCATGCGAAGGGCATTTCGAATCAAATCACGTTGGACAATTATGCCCTTTCCCTCAAGATTCGCAGGCCGTGTTTCAAGCCGCACCACATGCTCCTGCTGTAATTGCAGTTCAGCAGCGTCTTCCACGGTCACAATGCGTTCTGTGTCGGGAATAAATCCTGACAGGATGTTGAGAAGTGTTGTTTTTCCCGATCCAGTACCGCCGGAGACAAGCACATTTAAACGCGCTTTAACTGCAGCCTGAATCACCTGTGCAATGGGATCGGTAATTGTGTCAAGACGGACCAGATCCGCAATACTGATTTTGTTCACACCGAATTTGCGAATGGAAAGGCTGGGCCCGTCAATCGCAAGAGGCGGAATGATCGCATTTACACGGGAACCATCCTCAAGGCGCGCATCCACCATGGGGCTGAATTCATCAATTCTTCGGCCGATTCTTGACACAATCCGGTCGATGATATTGAGTAGATGGGTGTCATCCTTAAACACAGTGTGGGTTAAGCTCAATTTGCCGAAGCGTTCCACAAAGACTTGCTTATGTGTATTCACCAGAATATCTGATATGGTTGGATCATTCAACAGGGGTTCAAGCGGTCCAAGTCCAAAAGTCTCATCAAGAACCTCTTCAGTCAATCGATCGCGGTCGAAATGAATCGGAGTGATGTTTTCCTCGGAAAGGAGTATTTCAATTACCTCCCGAACCTGCGCTTTCAGAACATGCTTGGGAATGCTGTCCAGTTTTGTGAGGTCAAGTTTATCGATCAACCTTCGGTGGATCTTCTCTTTCAGCGTATGATAAGCATGTCGAGCTTCATCCACAGAACGGGAGACAATCACATTTTCTGTTTTAAACGGTTTGGATTTTGCCGATTCAACAATTGGATCAGCGACCTCTGTATTGGGTTCCTCGGCCTGGAGTCGTTTGAGCAATCCCATATTAATTAACCACTTTCATAAATTTGGGAAAAATAGAATGGGTGTTTTTGCCAATAACTTTTTTTCCATCTTTGGATATCCCCCCGTTCACCTGTCCTGCCAGATCAAATAGATTCTGACTGATTTTTGTTTCAGGAAGAAAATCTGTAATCGGAATACCCAGATTGATGGACTCATTCATGTTGTCGGCTTTCTGATCCGGTATTTTCCAGAAAACAGGATAATCGAACAGTTTTTCCATGGCCTTGACTTTTGCATCAGAGCTTGCGGGATATCGATTCAATACAAGCCGTATTTTATCATTGTCATATTCCATACGCTGGAACAACTTCAAACAGCGGACTGTATTTACCACAGTAGGTACATTGAGTTGTGAGAGAAGAAGAACAATATCTGATTCATCCAAGGCCCTGATGGTTACATCGTCAAACAGCATGTGGGTATCAATCACAATATAATCGTACAAACTTCTGAAAAGCATCAGCATTTTCTCGATATGCAGTCCCTGGATCATTTCTGCGTCTTCCGGATTATTGGGGCCTCCTAGTACCTTGACCCCTGTTTCATTCTTGTCAAGCATCGTGCGCAGAAAAGAGGGATCAAGTGTCTCAAGACTGTTGGCTATATCGGTCAGCGTGTATTTGGGTCTGACATCAAGCATCACTGCCGAATTGCCAAATTGAAGATTCAGATCAATAAGGAGGACTTCTTTATTTGAGTTCTTCTTCAATGCGATCGCGATGTTGGTCGCAACAGTCGTTGTGCCGACTCCCCCCTTGGCGCCCATGAGACTGATCATTTTCCCCTGATGGCTGCTGCCGGATTTTTTATCCTGATTGGATCGAAGGATATTTTTAACTGCGGTGATTAGTTCTTCTTTGTTCACAGGCTGCACGATAAATTCCCTGGCCCCCGCCCTCATTGCCCGTATAATCGTTTTAGAATCAGTGGGCTGCGCGGTCACAAAGAGAGTCACCTCAGGATATTTTTGAGAGATCTTGGTCGCCGTTAGAAGCGCTGATTCTTCGGAAGGAAAAAGACTTAAAATCACGATAACTGGTTCAATTTTTCTAATGAGATTAATACCGCTATTTAAATCCTTGTTTTCGGAGAATATTTTTGTACCCGGTATTTCCTCAAGGATGACCTGCAAACGTTGGCTTGAGTGTATATCCAGATCGATAAGCACAATATTATTATGTGTGGGCATTGAGAATCCTTAATACTATCCGATTAATCGTGCGCCATAAAGAAAAGAATATCCTTCACCATATGTTCCCTGATCCATTTTTTCAATATAGACTCCCATGACATCGCTCCCTTGCAGCCCAACGAGAAAAAAGGAGCCGAGCCCGATTACCTCAATATTGTTCCTCCCAGGATCCGGCGTAAATGTGTCGGGGTACAATGGAATTTTAACGACACGTGGACTCGAGTACCCCGGAAAATCGGAGTTTACTATATCCTGGCCATTCCAATACGCATTAGGATCAAGTGCAAGTAATTCCTGAACCCCATGTTTCGTTGGACCGATCATATTTCCGGGTTCAATCTGTAAGATATCAGCCACAAAAACATCGTGTTCCGTACCTAATGCAATATTTTCACGATATTGATCTGCACCGGAGACAGGGGTTCCTCTGTTCACTGGAGGGTAATCCACAGCATAATAAAAACTTGCATTGGTGTTTGAAGCACCAATCGATCCGGATTTAAGTAAGACTGTTGCTCCGGTAGGCCATCCCAGATCGGGTATCGCCCAAGGGCGAGTGCCGGGTGTTCCAACAATTGTGCTTAGTTCTGCCACTGCTGTAGCGGATACATTTGTAGTTTTCATCCCGATTAATCTGGCAAAAAACAAATTCAATGTTTGTGTATAAGAAACACAAATTTGGCCGTCCTCGGGAAAGCTGATTTCCTCTGATGTTATCCTGACGATTTGGTCAATACAGGTATTCTGATTTCCAATTTTTATCGCCTGAGAAATCGCTTCATGTTCATCAATTCTTAATCCGGATGCGCCTGCCAGAGCCGAAGCATCTACGGCACACTGAAGTTGATTTCTTGCAGTAAGGATGTAACTCACATCGATCGCTGTTGCTGCAAACAGAACTCCTGCACCGATTAACGCGGCCGCAAAAACCAGTATACTGCCCTTTTCATTCTGAATCCACCGTTTCATTGTCTTTCTCCTTTTTGTTCAACCTCATATCGGGCATTTGATCTTCTGTGTAGGTCGATACCAGTCGGGGTGAAAGCGCGATGATCAATTCTGTCTCCTTGTTCTGAAACCGCTTGCTGCTGAACAGATTGCCAAGGAACGGAATATGGCCCAACAAAGGAATTTTGGATATGGTTTCAGCCACTTCTGAGGAATAGAGGCCGCCAATAATCAGATACTCGCCCTCTTTCAATTCCACTTCTGTGGTTGCTTTTCTTGTGGTAAGTGCGGGTACTCGAAATCCGCTTAAAATGATTCCATTCTCAAAATCGAGATTACTCACTTCAGCTGTGGTTTTCAGATGGATTCGGTTTGAGTCGCGCACAGTCGGAGTGAAATTGAGTCGCACTCCGAATTCTTTAAACTGAATGGTCACTGTCTGCATGCCTGATGATCCGGATACAATGGGAATGGGAAACTCCCCTCCAGCAAGAAACTGTGCTTCTGATCCGCTGGCCGCTGTCAAGTTAGGCTCCGCAAGAATCTGAACCAGATTGTTTTCATGCAGTGCTTTTAGAATCATTGAAAAATTGCGTGTGGGAAGAGAGAAAAATAGATCCACCGTGTTTCCGAGGTTCAGTGGATCCGAAGGTGCATTGACCTTGCCGCCATAACTGCCAACATCAAAACGGTCATTCTTGTAGCCCATGGAGTGTATTATAAAATCGGAACCAAACTCTTTCAATGCGGACTTGTTTACTTCCAGGAACCGAACTTTAAGCATTACCTGATCGGTATTGCTTTCTGACAGGATGTTTACACGATATTTTTTATAGGATTCATCAGCTGCCCAGACGATTAATGAGGTGGTTCCGCTGGATTTGCCATTGACCACGATTTGCTTGGGAGAGGTCACGGTCGCATCTGCGATTTCTGGATTGGTGATTGATATCCGTTTAACCTGATCCTTGAAATCGAGCACTTCTGACTCCCCAATGGTTAGAGTCAGTACAGTTTGGGAAGCGTTTGCACCCATTGGTCCCGTAAAGAGAATAATCAAAACTGAGATAATGGACATTTTCTTTAACAAATACCCGAAATTGGATTGCTTGTTCATGAGTGAAATTTCCTTTTTATAGTTCACTTGGATTTTTCCTTGAAAGTCACTTCAGACCGTTCATTCGATCGAATAACTTCAACGATCCAATCCGAGGTTTTTTGGCCCGACCCAGTATTCACAGTTGTTCGACGGGGCGTGTACGCAATCATTTGTCTTAGACGAGTTCCATAGGTTTTGGTGACTGAATGATCGGAAGTATTTCGCAAACTGAGCTGTAAATTGCCTTCAGCAGAGGCCAGGGCGAGCTTTTCTGCATCCTGAGGGGTCACAAGCAAAGTGATGGATTGAACGGAAACCGGTTCATCCCCTTTTCTCTCAAAGGTTTGATCCACAGCCAACACCTGAACATCTTCGAGTATCATTCGAGCTGATGAGTCCTCTTTACGTACATGAGACGGCACTGTGACAAGTACGTCCACATGGGTATTCGGAAGGATAAATCCGCTAACACCACTGTATGTATCCACCGCTATGGTAAAGGCGCGCATACCTGGAGGAATGATCCCTACAAAACCACCTTCTGATCCATCCACTGATAATTTGGGATTGAGGATCGCTTCACCTGTATAAATGGTCGCTTGAACCACGCGGCCAAGGATCTTGTTCATTGCATCGAACGAACCGGATGGAACCAGATTTTTAGGCCATTCACGGATTTCTAGATCTGTTTCAATTAACCTGCGACCGGGACCCAATTGAGTTTTTGCAACTACTACCATTTGAGTTTCAGGAGGGGGACCTTCTGCAGGTGTTTCTGTATCTTTCATCTGTTGATAGACGCCGTATGTAGCTAATGTCGCAAAAAGCACAGCGAATGGTATGATAAATTTCATTTTTAACATGGTTTGGTCTCCAAGGGATTACCCCTCCCAACGCATGGTGGTGCTTCTGGAAATTGTAAGCGCAGTCAATCCCGGAATGACGACACCACTCATGGGTTCATAATCTAAAGTCAAGGTGACACTGATTTCATTCGATCCAGTCGGACCCGAGATTTGGATTTGCGCGTTTGTAATCTGACCCGCATCCAGGACATTCTGAACAGCACCTGAAACTGCTTCTACATCCGGAGCAGTCACTGCCGCGACGCGTGCTCCCTCCCTGGCCGCGCTGGTTAGAATATTACTAACCTCCCAAAGACGCCCGAATTCCATGATACCAAACAGAAGGATGATAAAAACCGGCATGACCAGTGCGAATTCAACCAGAGATTGTCCATCCTGTTTTCGAATATTTTTTTGCGTAAATATGCGCACGGTTTCCTCCCGGGATTCCGCCTGACCGAAAGACACATTGGTTATCTGGTAAAGGATGACAACTGAGACAATGTGTCTGAAATCCGGGATAAGAGGGATGATACATGATCGTGGAAAACAGCTGAACAGAAGAGTGCCACGACAGAGAGAAACACAGCCAGAAGGGTATGCTCAACCATAGGATTCCCCTGACTACTCGCGGGAGACAATCCCTGATCTTTTCTTCCCTTGAAATGCTTGTTCATGTGATCAACCCTCTTACCCGCGCCGATTTCGTTCGCACCTCACAAAAGAGATTCTTGTCGGATCTGCGGTAAACAGATACGAAGAATACTTGTGTGGCCGCGAAACTATTCGGCCAGACATTGTTATAACGCGTTGGCGATTTGACTGAGAACAGTGGAGATTTGATTTCCCAACAATGTAATCGCCACAATCGCTACAACAGCGATGAGGACAAGGATCAATGCATATTCGCTGAGCGTTTGACCTTCTTCTTTGCGATAAATATCTTTGAGGAAGTGAATGAGAGACATAATGAAGTCCTTTCTTCTAACTCTTTAAACCCAATGAAAGTTATATACCCAATTCAAACAATGCCAGTGCTCCTGTTACCCTCCTTTCGCTTTTTGAGGTTCTTGGTTTGGAAGCAATTCATCAGATTGTTGTACAAAATATATACCAATCATTTTCTAATAGTACATATAACATGGTTTGTCGTTGTTTTTTAATAAATTAGTAATACATGAAAAATTCTGAGTATCGATGATAATAAAGATCTGTATCGGGAAAATATTTCTCTAATAGAATTTTTTGCCGATTTGAGTATTACAATACAAAAAGGTGTTTTAATAAACTCAATTCACAAAGAAAATGAATTGGCGTGAGATTCATAGAGTTTAAGAATTTTTTGTATTGTAATTATAAAAAATGAAATGGGGAAATTAAGTATCTAAAGACAGTTTTGGTAATGGATTTCCTTCACAACATGTTGTTCAATAAAAAAACCTGCCAGGATTTATAATCCGGCAGGTTTTGAAATTTCGAAAGTTCCTATTCATATATACACGAATAGGGATATTGATCAGTTTAAATTAGACCTTTGATACGTTTGCAGCCTGAAGACCTTTGGGACCTTCAACAACTTCAAACTCAACCTGATCACCTTCTTCAAGCGACTTGAAACCACTGCCTTGAATTGCAGTATGATGAACAAACACGTCGTCTCCATCTTCTCTTTCGATGAATCCAAATCCCTTGCTGTTGTTGAACCATTTGACAGTTCCTGTTGTCATGGTTACTTCCTTTCAAAAAAATACATTTCCTGCGTATGCAGGAACAACCTTGTACCTGTTGTTCCTCTATTAAAAAATGCGATACTGCTTGGCTACACAGTATTCGCATTTGATTTAGATGCTAAAGTAATCTAACTGGAATGTTAGCTTACTAATTCGAGTGAACTTTTCAATGCAATCAAACAACAGTGTACTACCATTAGTGATCGTAAAGATACATATAATTCGCAGAAAAAGCAAGAGATATTATTTATTAGATAATATTTAATGATTAAGGAGTTTTCTAAATACGAAAGGCCTGTATCAAACAAGCCTTTCGATCTAGTATAAATTGAACAATGAAGTCATTTTCATTTTAATATTTGTAAAGAATCCGGACATGGTGGAGGTTCCTTATCAATCATGATTTGACGTCCGTCATCAATTTCATTTCCAGTCTCACCGGCAGTGCCCACCAAAGCACCCTCATGAAGATGGAAAGATCCTTCTCCCCCAGCCAGATTTTCAGTGATAAGAAGTGAACCAACGAATTCTGTACCAGGTGTGTTCCCCTGCATCAAAATTTGTGTAACAGATCCATCGCTTTCCTGTAAAATGAGCGGATTGGGGACTTGTACAACTATTTCTGATGTGGACAGGGATATCGGTAAAAAACGTTGATTGTTCTGTTCTGTTGGCACATCCATCTCAACACTGGCAGTAATTGATGACGTTTCAGGATCAGGATCATGAGGGAAATATATGGGTACTGTAACATAGGTGCCTGTAGCTGCTGAAAGGCTGAGATTATCGGCATCATCACAGGCATAAATTTCATATGAGTATGGCGTGTCGTCCATTAATCCATTATCTATGAATTGACAATTTGTGATAGTTGTTAATAGCGCTCCATCTTGAAAGATCTGATAAGCGCATGCTGTATCGCCGTCTGCAGCCACAGGAGGTGCCATCCAGTTCAGGATAATGCTATTTTCAGTCTGTTCGGGACTCGTTAGATTACTGGGTGCGTTTGGTGGTTCATGATCCTCTGATGGAGGCGGTGGAGGTGGAGGATCCGAATCAAGATTTCCCCAATCAAAATACATCGGACTACAGTGGTTCCAATTTGCGTAACGTAGTCGATATTTCAGTGATTGCCATGGTGAAGGCAAAGCTTCACCAATGAGAGTACTGTTATTGTGGAGGATAAGAATTTCATCCTGATCATACCAAAGGATTTCTTCGCGATGGTCCCCAGAGACATCAGCGACAAGTGGTGGAAATTCATCTTGATCGATTGTATGTACTTCGCTCCAATCCATGGAGTAATTCAATCTTGAAAATTCGCGTGTAAAAACTCCTTTTCTTGAGTAGATCTCTGCCATGGACCGATCACCATCCCAATCCATCGCGCATGTAATCCACCGACGTGGTCCATAATCCTGATCTCCCCATCGGATCACATTTCCAGATTTATCAAACATGGCAACGGATTGGCTTCCCCCCATGCTTTCCGAATAAATTACCATTTCCAGCCCAGGTATATCTGGATAAAAATCGTTGACTAGCACCTCTTGAACCCCTTCACCCGCAAAATATCCGTTAACAGGATCGGTGAGTTTTGTAGGAAGAAACCATATCTGTGTTCCATCTGCTGCATAAAGCCACATACCTGTCATAGCAACCGCAATAATTTCCATGCCAGGATTGTCCGGATCGATATCCGCGCAAGTCATGGCATCGACATGATCCAGTCCCCAATCAGGATTATCGGGACTAAATGGTAGGAGACCAACACTCCAAAGGTGATTTCCGTTCTCATCAAGAATATCTGCTCCGGCAAGAACTTCATCCCGCCCATCACCATCAATATCATAGGGTGGTGCGTAATGTCCACTTGAATATCCCCAGTGATCCGTAATAAAAAACCATCGTTGAACAAGACTGCCACTCTCATAAGAGTAAGCGGCAATCTTTAATTTACTGGCATGAATAGCAAGTATATCTTGTGGAACATCCAAACCACGAAGGTTGGCGATTGCGATATGGTCCTGCATGTAATAACTTTCCAGACCGAATCGTTCGTGGTCTCTCGGCGCAGGAAACGGAACTTGAATTGAGGTCTGAACCTGTCCGGTCTCCCCATCTAGAATTGCCAGGTGATGTTCACTATTGATTTCGAGATAACATATCACCTCTGCTTTACCGTCAAGATCAATATCATAGACAGAGATCGTGTTATTATGATAGATCTCCTCGACACCTGGATCATTTGGATTGAATATTTGCCATAGCTGGTTGCCCTGCTGATCAAAAGCTTTGATGCTGCGTCTGCCGTCATTGAATACGAATTCGAGATCACCATCCCCATTCAAGTCACCAAGGGTCATACGATGATCGGCCACTGAATTTGCGCTAAGATCAATATGACGAATAACTTGGACGTCAGAAAAAGCAGAAGTCAACGGAAAGAGAATTAGCAAGCTAATCATCAGATAATTTATTCTTTCCATGCGTCTATCCTTTATTAAAGACTTACATAACAGTTAACGCTTGCTCAACAAGCAAATTCCCTGCCATAAATTATGGCTTTTATAATCCATAATTTAACAATAACTTATAATATATTAATAAAAAGACATCTTTCGATAAAAAAGAAAATAATACCTACTTGTTGTCAGTGGTATCATACAGAATGACTGTATTGTTTGTTCCCGTGGTTATTCGATATACATGAGAAGGTGTCTCAGAATCATTGAAAGATAACGTGGATAGGAACGTGTATCACGCAGAAACCCATAGTTATAAAAAGAATATGGGAATCCGCCATCCGATCTTCTATAACACATTACACGCTTATATGCCTTTTCTGAAAAAGAATGATAGTTTCCCACGTCAAGTTGAGATGCTTTTAAAAGTGCCGCGCCTAAAGCCGCTGTATAATAGACAACTTCGGGATATGGTTTAAAACATGCATAATGTGCGTGGCCATCGGCATGAATCCCAGTGGATATATACATTGCCAATTTTTTCACTACATCGAGTATGTTCTCATCGCTGGTGGCCTGATAATAGTGTAGTAAATCAATTAATTGGAACGCATTGTATTGATAGCACATAAAATGTGTTCTGCCACTCCCCCCATCCACACCGATGGAATATGGAAGTTCACCGGATTCAAGCTGAACCATTTTTAAAAAATTAACCATTTTTGAACAATGCTCTAGATATTTATCATCTCTGGTAACCTCAAATAACTCTCCGAACAATTCTAAAGTAAGTGTGGCGTTATTGGGAACCAAAGCACCACCCTCACCTGCAAAGTAGTGAATACATTGAGTACCCTGATAATCTCCATAGCCGATTTTTGTATTCAGGAAATCATACCACTTCAATGCAGCGGAAAGATATTTATCATCTTTAGACCATTTGTAGGAAGCAAGTAATCCAAGAGCAGCATAATCACCCTCTACTGTCGCAACCCGAGCCTGCCAACCGGGTAGCGCGTAGCTCCAATATCCCTCAGCTTGTTGCTGAGATAAAATTGTTTCTGTTGTTTTTAACGCAATCTCCTTGTATTTTTCATCCTTTAAAAGATCAAACAGTATCCAGTTATTTCTAATCCAATATCCCTGACACTGGAGCATATAGCGATCGTCTTTCCAATTGACGAATGGCAGCATGCTTTTGATAAATCTGAACAGAACCCGATCCCATCGTACACCTGGATCGGGACCCATTAATGCGGAGCCGTTCCAATGATTATTATATGTAAAATCATATAGTTTTAATGTAGTATCCAGATAATGTTTGTTCATGTTTCAATCCTTAATACAGAACCATAAATTTGGATGATTCGCTTGGCAACCTTTTGTATCTCAAGATGACGGATTTTATCTCGCCCGTTTGTGCGTTGTCCTGACTGCAATACGATCATAAGTTTTTCAGAGATTTCATAAGGATTTCGTTCCGCCAAATAACAGCCCTGACAATCCTGAATGATATTTTTCACATCCCCCACATCTACCGAAACAATTGGTAGATTGCAGGCCATGGATTCCTTAATCACATTGGGTGATCCTTCCCAGAGAGAGGTTAAGACCATGGCATCGCAGGCAGACATATAAATTGGTACTTCGGATTGTTGTTTCCCGTATAAATTAATCAATTCAACATTGTTGAATTCTTTTTTAAGGATATCCACAGCATTTTGGGCAGTGGAAAAACACTTTCTGGGCCAGTCTGCATTAGATGGAAAGAGAACATACTTTTTCTTTGGATCCAAGCCAATTTGACGACATGCCTCATCTCTTTTAATTGGTTGGAACAATTTAAAATCCACTCCATTCGGAATAATGTAGGGTTTAACTTCCTTGGGAAGTAAGTTTGCCATTTCCTGGGATTTCACAATCGAAACATCTGTCAGGTACGAAAGAAAACGACTAATTATTGCCACTACGCGACTGGCCACTGATTTTTTGCCATTCGGACCGGGAAGGCCGAGCAAATCACTACCGAGATATGAAACCACAACGGGAAGTCGTAACTGTAGCCTTGCAACCACACCACTGGTGCCATAATGGGCATGAATCAGATCGTAACGGCCTGAGATGGAATCGAGCCAGATCCTTGGCACCATTTTTAAAAAGGCAAATCTGCCATCAATTGCATCAATATAGCGCAGAGTGATTTCTACTCCTTCACGTTCGAGTGAGTCGAGCTGCCCTTTAATAAAGGTCGCCCGACCCGGATATTTGAGTGTTGGAAATACATTTGTGAGCATGAGTATTTTCAATGCAATTCTTCCATACTATTATCAACACTTTTATAAACGATCACATCTGATGGATATTCATCGACTTCATGAATCCGTGTTTTCAGATAACTGTAAATTGTAAGCCATGACATAAAATTTCGTTTTAACAGGCTGGTAAAAATTGTGCACAAATCTCCCTTTTTAATAAGGACAAACAAGGCCATTAAGACAAATAAGAAAAAGATAAGGAGGATAAATCGTCCTGTTAAAATTGCAGACAGCACAATAAAAAGGAATGCTATTGTTGAAACTATAAACGTAGTCACAAAACCCAGACGTTCTTTAAGGTATTGTCTGCCCATGCCCTGTTGCTGACAATATTTTAAAGTACAGCCGAAATAATAGAGCCGCGTCCGGGTTCGCCTGATGATTTCCACCAGGCTTTCCCGTTCCGGTCCATACGTGATAGCCATGGATTGGGGAATTCGAAAAAGTTTGGTTCCGGTTTTCCGAATGCGCATGGCCAGTTCACGTTCCTCGTCCACCGGGATGTAAGGATTAAACGGGCCGACAGTCTCCAAAATACTTCGCCGGTACATGGCAATGCCACCGAGTGTAACAGTTTGCAACGGTTCATTGCCCTGATTATATCGATCATGCAGGAATCCGCGAATGGAACCATCAGGCCCCAAAAATATCTCATGAACGTATCCGGCAACAGCAGAGACATCCTGATTTTTCTCAAGAAAATGAATGCCATGAATCAGCCATTCGTGATAAACAAGGGAATCTCCATCAATAAAAAATAGATACTCTCCCCGACTGTTCAAATAGCCGATGTACCTTCCCGCAGCTGGAGACAGATCCCAATCCGGTTTTAAACCGATTATTGTGATCGGGAATTTTTTCACAATCTCGATTGTCCGATCAGTTGATGCTGAATCCACATAGATAATTTGAGTTCCCTTAAGATTGAAAGTTGCTTTAATGACACTCTGAATACAGCGCTTAATATGGTTTTCTTCATTCTTTCCGATAATAATCACGGACAAACGTGTGTGTATGCTCAATTGTTAACCTTTCGCATTTGAATAAAATCGCGAATATCTTCATGTTTCAAACTTCTGAATAAAAACAGCAGCGCAATATAAAACATGGCTGAAATTAATATATTCAGGAGAACAGGGATAGATGAAAGTATCCAGGTTAAACCCGCCATCATGCAAGACGCGCATATAATTTTCATCGTATCCACAAGGATATTTAACCTGAATAGATTTTTTGTTATAAAGTGCAATTGTTGAAACATAAAAACATGCATTGCAATTAATAAAGAAATAGCCGCACCCAGAATTCCAAATCTTGATATTAATATATACCCCAATACCATATTCACGATCATACTCACACCATTCACTCTTAAATCGATTTTCTGATTCCGGCTTGCGATCAAAAAAGTTGCAAGAACCAGGGTTACACCGTAAGCTAAAAGGATAACGACTTCTATCCTAAGTATGCCAGCAGAACCCACAAATTCAGAACCGAAAACCAGTTCTAATATTTGTTCAGAGAGAATAAATGTCCCTGCACAAATCGGGATTGTAAGCAAAAATATATATTTTAAGGATCTCTCGCAGAATGACTTGAAGGCTGCCATGGATTGCTGAAAAGTTTTTACAGCAACAGGCTGAATTGCGACTTTATAACTTTGCAATATAAGTTTTATAACAGTGGCAATCCGCATTGATGCGCCATATAATCCGATTTGCTCAATCGTCGTTAATTTTGACATAAGTACCATGCCTACATGCCAGAAAATAGTATTAAATATTGAGATTCCGGCAAAAGTGGGCACCAATCGGATCAGCCATTTACAGACTGTCCATTTAATTCTAAAATAAAAATGCGTAATATATTTATGTACCAGGAATAAATTTATGATTAAGCTAATAATCGTGGAAAACGCAAACACTGAACACAGTGCAATCAATCCTCGACCATTTAGGAGGACAAGAATTCCGACACCGAGACGGAATGCACTTTCCCAAGTCATTCCTACCACCACAAGTTCCGCTTTTTCCCATGCAATAAAGATCGCTTGTACTACAATTGAGACTGTGGAAAGAACCAGTGTTGCGCTCATCCAGTACGTGGCAAGATAGATATTGTGGCTGTAGCCGGCGATAACTGAAAAACCAACCATGCATACGGCCATCAGAACGGATGCACAAATAGATAAAAATGCCGCGTTTGAAAATATTTCTCCAGTTTTTTCGGGTTTTGCAGCAATCTCCCGAATCAATAATGGTTGAATGCCCATACTAGCAATCGTCTGGAATATCCAAAAAAGACTTAAAATCAGAGAGAACTCACCCATGCCGGTTGAGCCCAGCTTTCGAGCCACTAAAACAACCAGTATGAATGAAGCACTCATACGGATGATGGTGGCCAATAACATGGCAGCGGTATTCTTTGCTATTTCTTTACCCAATTTCAATGCAGCTTTCTTCCTTATATTCGCTAGTCTTCAATTTTTCTTTTTCCCATAGACCCGCTATTAATCCTGAAAGCATCCATAATGGTAGAAGGTTCGCACTTCCAATCGTGGCATTTTCTACCTGAGCTTGAATCATACCTCCCATTAGAGAGACAAGCAATCCCAATGCAACGGCAGTTGTAAGGGAGTTGTTAGCCCGTATAAGCCCAATAGCCTGGTATAAAATACAGATTAGGAATACGATAAAAAACATGAGACCGATCACTCCTACTTCAGCTCCCAATTGAAGAAATATATTGTGTACTGGATATGGAAAATAGGTTGACACTCGCCCATCTGTATTATCATAATTATGATGCACCAGTGTGTAATTGTTCAATCCAACCCCAGTCATCGGATGATGCTTGATTATATTTACCGCGACTTGCATGAGAGGAATACGTACATATGCTGATCCGCCATCTTCCGCCAGGAATCGATCACGTACAGGATTAGTCATTCCCAGCATTAATATAAAAGCGATGCATGCAAGCAGAATCATGATTATAATTGTATAAAATCTTTTCATTGGAGTGAGCTTTGTAATTAGATAAGAAAGCACTATGAAACTTGAAAATAACATGCCCAGCCAACCGCCCCTTGATAATGTCATAAATAGAACAATACACCCAATACATAAAGCGATTAAGTTGAGACTTAGGTTTCTTTTTCCTCGGCCAAGCAAAATAATTGCTAATGGTATGGGTAAAATAAAATCAAGATACCAGGCAAATGAGTTCGGCCCCCCGAGTGTACCTCCAATACGGGACATATTTTCATGCGAAGCAATTTGCATTGAGGCATCAGCCTGTCCACCCAACATGGTCAAATTTAGGGAAGATCCAGTTACAAATTGGAGTATCCCAATAGCACCTTGAAGAACAATCCCCACCAATAATATTTTTAATATAAATTTAAATTCAATTTCATGAGTAATGGCATATTTAACATATATAAAAATTGAAATCATTTTAACAAGTTCTAACAATTCGAACAATCCAAGTGTTCGATTCGGAGCACTAGTCAAGGATATAGTTGCCATCATAGCAAGTCCTAGAAGACACAAGACTGTGGTCGTAAAAAAATGTAAATTTGACTCCCTTTTATGGTATGTTTCAAAGAAATAGATTAAATAGAGTATAAACACGACAAGGCCATTGAGTGAAACAATCAACCCCGCTGCTCCACCATTATGTTCCCGTATAAAAAAAGTCTGATCTATGTTAAATGCCATTGTGAGGAATAAAATAGCAATTAAAACCTTTTTTGAAAACCTCAACCATAAAAAAATAAACGGGAGAAACATTAATGCAATTGCAGCTAGGGAAATAATTAATGTACTATTCGGAAAGAATGACTGGTAAAGTATCCATCCGGAAATCAAACTCACAAAGATTATTTGTAATGCATGAAAGCACCAATGTCTTTTTAATAATTGCATTCGTTTTATAATACATTTTTGGATTTATTGTGTACGAGGTCATTGAGCATTTGAAGATATCTCTCTTTCATCATCTGCCAATTGTATCTATTATTGAATCGTTCTGCATTTTGATAGTATTGTTTCCTGCGTTTTTCATGAGAATATAAATCCATGATCGCATGAGCCAAGTCATTAGGATTCTCAGGCTCCACAAAATATACAGAATCCTTGTCGAAATAATATTCAGAAGCCTTTGTTTTTGATACAATGAGCGGAATTTGCATTCCAAGATATTCCATGGATTTCACACTAAGTGTTTCGCCTGCATAGACACCATCCCGTTTGGGATCAACACCAACATGAATTTCACTCATTTGGTTTGGTAATTCAGTAACAGGTATAACCGGCTTAAAAGTGACTACATCGTCAATTCTGAGATCATGCATTTTTTCCTGCAAATGAATACGCTCTCGTCCCTCTCCTATGATTTGAAGTGTAATGTTGGGTATTATATCCTGGATAAGAGCAATTGCGTCAAGGAGCAGATCCACACCTGTCTGCTCTGCTAAATTACCATGATAGCTTAGATGAAAAGGATCATTCTTTTTGTGCGGTACATAAGGAACTGGCTTAAACACGTCGGGTATTGGGACATTCATGATCACATCACATTTATCAGAATTTAATGATCTTTTGGAGAGCGTCTCTTTCCATAGATCCGTGACAGTGATGACGCGGTCAGTATATGTACATGATATTTTTTCGATTACACGAAGAAGACGGATGATAAAATGATTTTCCAGTACATTGAACTTCCTCATATAGAATTCCGGCACCAGATCATGGATATCCAAAATAATCTTGGCTCCCATCCATTTTGCGGGTATTGTGCAGAATACACCAAAATCCGGGATATTATGAAAATGGATCACATCATATCGCATTTTTAGTTGCATTTTTGTGACAAAATAAATCGATTTAAGGAAATACGTGAACAGATTTTTGAAATATGACAACGGACCAGTCTCACTAAAATCACGGTTTTGAATTCTAAAAACTCTGACACCGTCGATCACTGCAGTTCGAGTGTCATGCTTGAATCCAAGACCGATTACGTCGACAAGATGTCCACTCTGAATCAATGATTGTGAATAGCGATGCAAACGGCCGTCATGCAGGTATTTCGTATATCCAACCATGCATATTTTGAGTTGATTTTCCGACAATGTTTATCCTGTCTTTTTTTGTCTGGTCTCTGTCAAAACGAATACTCGAAATCAACTGACGAAAAATCAGATTCTTGAAAAATATATTTCTGACGAAATCAATTGCAAATATTGAGGCAAGTAAACAATTAACTTGAGATATGCGGCATCATTATCCCCTTTGAGAGATCTGATAACTTCAGTGTAAATTTGTAGAATCATCCAATACAATTTCATGAATAGAAATCGAAAAAACACTCTAAGTGTATGCTCTGTAACCGTATGCATGCCTTTTCGCAACACCGATAATAATCACACCAAAGAGTTGGGTTGAATAGGTATGTATCTGTTTAAGTGCATTATTCATATCATCTTTACGAGTAGATTTTGCTTTGGCCGTCAAGAGTACACCATCCACGACAGAGGCGAGAACACGGGTATCTGTCAATGGCAATACAGGGGGGGAATCCACAAGAATTATTTTATATTCCTTTTTTAGATCTTTTAGCAGATGGGCCATCGAAGCAGATCCCAGAAGCTCTGGCGCATTTTTGACTAGCGGGCCGGAAGGCATAAGGTCCAAACTCTTCTCTGTGGTCTGGATGATATGTTTTCTCCAATCCTTTTTAGAATTCAGATAAGAGGTGAGGCCGATTGATTTATGCGAATTAGTAAGCAGCACATCAAGAACCGGTTTCCGAAGATCGCAGTCAAGGAGCAACGTTTTTAATCCTTTTCGGGCCATGGCAATTGCCAGATTCACCACGGTAGTGGACTTGCCCTCCTCTGCGCTCGGACTGGTAATTAGGATGACAGCTGAAGTATCCGGGGAAATATGATTAAAAACAACAGTGCGAATGGAACGATAGCTTTCTTCAATTAAATGATTTACATTTTGATTGGTGAGTAAAAAAGGATAGATTGCACGTGCACGTTGAACAGATTCATCCTTCGCAACACTCCCTTTTGTCATTGAGCGCTTTCCGGGTCTTGCGGCTGGAATACATTCGATCACTTTCGTATCCATGGCTTCAACATCAGAAGAACTTTGAATCGTGACTTCAAAGTAAACACGACCAAATGCAAGGCCTATTCCTAAAAGAAGGCCAAAGAAGCCTGCGAGCGTAATATTCATTTTTGTGCGCGGGTAAATATAATCCAAAGGAGGAGCCGCATTATCCACAATACGAATATTGGCCAGATGACTGACCTCACGAATACGGTTTTCTTCATATTTTTGTCTGAGCATCACATAGATATCTCGTTTCACCTGCACGTCTCGTTCCAAACGAGCCAATTCAAGACTTTTATCAGGAAGCTGATCAAGTTTTACAGAATATTCATTCACGATCTTTTTCAAGGTTTCTGTTCTTGCAGTGATCGATCTTAAATGGGTTTCTGTTTCCAAAATTTGAGTGATCAATTCTTGCGATCTGTCAAGGGGGTTAAATGCCGAGATATCTTCCCCGACCAGTTTTTGGGTTTCTTCAACAATCTTCTCTTTAACTCCATTAAGACGACTTTCCATTTGCCTTAAACGATTATCAGTCCTTGTGGATAATCCCGCGCCGACGAGTTGCGCCTCATATGCCGCTTTCTCGGCCACAAGCTGGGCCATCTGCTTTTGAAGTTCCTGAAGAACCGAATTGGACAGATTAATCATATTATCCACAAGGTTTCTGCGACTTTCATCAAGTTGAGCTCTTAAATAAATAAGTTGTTGTTCGTTTGCTTCTTTATCGGTTCGCGCTTCATTATGTAAAGCTTCAAAACTAGATAATTGCAAGACAAGCTGCTCAGTTTCTTCAGATAATGAAATGAGTTGATTCTTCTTTTGGAAGTGAGTGAGTTCATTCTCTGATTCTATCAGACTGGAATCAATATCTGCCAATTTTTGCCCGAGGAAATCTTTGGTTTGCCCAATATCTCCCTGTGTATTGGTTAAATCAAAATCGCGATAAGCGTCTACCCATATATTCACGAGCAATGCTGCTTCCCAGGCTGAATAGGCCTGCCCTCTTATTTCAAGAACATTGGTCTCAACTGCCTCCATAACTCGCGTGGCATCTCGAAACATTTCAACCTTTTCTTGAAATGTCATGGATATATTATTTTCATCTTTAAGGATTGCACAATTCCCAAGAACGCAGAGAGAATCTTCAAATACAGAATTTTGAAGACGCCGGATAACATCTGCTGCCAGACTGCGGCTTTTTAAAATAGGGATCTGATTTTTAACAAGATATCGCTGCGCATTGTAATCTTTGGATTCGAAAATATCACCATTGATAGAACCATCCTGCTGGATATAGAGAGTCGCCTTCGCTTCATAAATCCGTTGAGCGCTCTTTGTCATGTATACGACTACAGAGACAACACTGACAAAGGATAAAAAGATCATCCACCAATATTTTATAATCGGCTGGTAAATATCTTTTAGTACAAATGTTTCGTTTTGTGAATCAGCCATGAAAACGGCTCCAGTAATCCCATAAATCAATTCCGTCAATATCACCGGTTATTGCCAAACAAAACGTATATGGTTTTGGCCAACGACTAAATCGAATAAGTGGATATTTACAATTCTGTATTTGTTTTAGCAATGTTCTTTTCTGAATATCCAGGAATGGACCCTGCCAATTTATATATAAATTAGTTGATTTAGAACATTCAGTAATTTCAAAAATAATCTGCTCATCTGCAAGGAATTTCTTTAGATTTTCTGGGCAGGATTGTGGTATACCAACAATCGGTTTTTTTTCACTTTTTATTTTTAATTGCTTTTCACAGTGTAACCAGATATTGTTCCCATCAGGATCTGTTTGCCTTAACATCGGTTGTCCCCTGTCAGAACATGTGAATTGAATATTAAATTCACCTTCTTTAATCTGGGATAATGTAGCTTGAAAATGATCTTTTTCAATCCACCATTTGCAAATCTCTCCAAGAGATGCAATCCAGCAATCTCCATACTTTTTGGCTTTGATAATCACTGATTGAAGTGGATATTTAAAGAGTGGGAATCGTTCAGGATGCAGCTGTAGTGTGAGTAGTTCACTGCGACTTCGCACATCCTTAAGCATATTTAACCATATTAACTTGGCAGTGGCTGGAATTACCTTCAGACGTTCAAATAAAATATCATCATCCGGTATTGAAACCGGAATCTCGATCAATCCATAATCCTTATGCGGTAGTGAGGGTAAATCTTGAATTAATTGCGCTTGGTACGTCTCAAGAATTTGGAGATAGCTTTTCCAATTTAATGGATTCGTGTACTCAGGCTTGTTAAAAGTCCAGGCAATAACATCACTGCTGTCCCATTTTATATTAGAGTCAGCTAGTAATTTCAGGGTTGTTTGATTCCTGCGAAGAAATGGAAACCGAAATCCGGAAGGATTCAAGTTCAGATCTTTAAAAATCTGAACTGCTTGGTGATAATGGCTTTGAATTTGATAATTGGAAAGCTGTGTATAGTCCACATGTCGGAATCCATGCACAGCAAACTCAACTCCGGTTGCTTGAAGTTTTTGAAAAATGACTGGATGTCGCTTAACTACGGTGGCGGTTACAGGAAATGTAGGTTGGATTCCAAAATGGTTAGAGAATATTGCAAAAGATTTTAAAATCGATTGAAACGATTCAGTGCTCATTTCATATCGCAATAAAATTGAAGTGATGCGACCGATAATTTGCCTAATCGAACGCATGCGTAATCGAGTAATTATAAAGCGAATCATCTTCATTGAAATATTATTTATTAAAATAAGATGTAATTTCTGTGATATTAAATCGATTTTAACCACTGATACGTTTCTTCCAACCCGGTTCGAAGCGTTTTGATCGGAACCCAACGTAAAACTTTACGACTTCTCTCGATATTTAAAACGCGTCGTCTGATGTTGTCGATATCGCGTCTGTCAATATAAATTGGTTTTGTTTTTACACCTACAATTTGAATTATTTTTTCCACCAATTCATTGACGCTGGTCTCTTTGCCTGTACCCACATTGAATACCTCACCCTCTGCTTTGGGTTTGAGAGCAGCCAACAATGTAGCTTCAACCGCATCAGACACATAGGTAAAATCGCGTGTTTGTTCACCGTCACCATGAATTTGTGGAGCTTGCCCGTTCATAATGCTTTCAAAAAACTTGCTGACAACACCGCAATAAGGATTTAAAGGTGATTGCTTGATACCATAAACATTTGAATACCTCACAATAGCCATTGGCACCTGGAAGGATTCAAAAAAGGCATGGCAATAATTTTCAGAAGACAGTTTGCTTGCCGCATAGGGATTTAACGTAGAAAGCGAATCATCTTCATTGATTGGCAAATAACGTGGGTTTCCATAAATGGATGCAGAAGAGGTATAGATAACTCTTTCAATCCCATGTTTTTTCGCAGCCAGAAGAATATTTACTATGCCGCCAGTGTTCACTTGAAAATCAAGAAGAGGCGATTTTGTGGATACGATTATATTACGAACAGCCAGATTAAAAACAAGGTCAACCCGCTTGATCAGTTTGTCAATTAATTCTATATCACTCACGGAACCCTGGATAAACTCGATGGAATTAAAATTTGTGATATTTTCTTTGCGTCCGGTAAAAAGATCGTCAAGCACTATGACTTCAGCACCCTCTTCTACCAAACGATCAACCAGATTAGAACCTACAAATCCGGCGCCACCTGTAACCAATATTTTTTTTTCTTTAAAACTCAAATCGAACTCCTTCTTTTCAATTAGTGGGCATCTTTCATTGAAAGAACAAAGGGGACAGTAAGGAACATAATGCGAATATCAAGGAGAAATGACCAGTGATCCACATACCAGAGGTCAAAAAGAATTGCTTCTTCATAATTTTTTGGAGTCAATCGAAGATTAATCTTTGACCATCCCGTAAGCCCTGGTTTCACATGCAGGCGTCTCTTATACCATTCTTTGTATTCATCGACTTCGTATACAGGATGCGGACGTGGCCCCACAAAACTCATCTCACCTTTAAGAATATTGAACAGCTGAGGCAGCTCATCCAGGCTGGATGCCCTTAAAATCCGTCCGATAGATGTGAGGCGCTTATCAAGATAGGTTAAATATTCTTTCAGTAATTCTTCACTTTTCTCGTTCTCTTCATCTTTCAGAAGATCCTGCACAAATTGCTGATGCTCCCGCTTGGAATTCTCGACGACCATTGTCCGGAATTTCCATATTTTAAAGTCATTTCCCTTGAATCCAACACGTTCTTGTCGAAAAAAAACCGGACCTTTTGATGTAGCTTTGATGGCGATGGCAATAGTAATAAATATGGGAATAACAAAAATTAGAAGCAGGATTGAGAAGCTAATATCTAGGATGCGTTTTGCGATTTTATGAAGAAACATCAATTGTTCTCGGCTGATCCTCAATCGTGATTCTGCTTGATACGAGGATTGCTTAACAGGATATGCGACCTCCATATTTTCGGTAATCACTTGTGTCGTATGTTCACTTGTTCCTGACAAATCCTGTATTCCTTTAAGTTCTGTAAGAAAATGATTTCTTACTATTCCATTATACAAAAAATTAATTACTCATACAAATTTAAACCGGATAAAATTCAATTCCAGGATTAGGCGAAACGATATCCCATTCCATGAATTGTCTGAATATATTTTGAAGGTTGTTTGTCTTCGCCCAACTTCTCTCTTAATCTTTTAATATGCACATCCACTGTTCGGTTGGTCACATAAGTATTCTCACCCCAAACTTTACTCAGGATGTCATTTCTCGAGAATACATTTTCACTTTGCGAAGCAAATAGATAGAGTAGTTTAAACTGAGTA
>JABMRT010000114.1 GCA_013202295.1 Candidatus Zhuqueibacterota bacterium | reverse complement strand
TGAAGAATGTGTCTCTTAATTTCTTATATCAAAAGTCCAGAATGTTAAAAAGACGCACACAGACCGGTGTAAGCTTTTTCATTTTTCCGATATTATAATTGCTTGACATTTAACTTCCTTCATTCTATCTTTCGTATAATCAACACAATGTATACAACTCCGGTGTTTCTAATACCTTGCAAAACGCAAGGTATATACAACCTCGATCTGTTTCTGTGAATTGTCAGCGTAATTCGTGATTGTCTAATAATCTTGATTCAATGATATATTGTTCCGTGATTATTTCCCTTGGGAGAGAGTGAGTATCTTTTATGATCGGTCAAACTATATCCCATTACAAAATCCTCGATAAACTCGGCGAAGGCGGCATGGGTGTGGTCTATAAAGCCCAAGACACCAAACTCGACCGAGTAGTTGCGCTTAAGTTCCTCCCACCCAATCTGACTACAAATGAAACAGATAAAGCCCGTTTTATCCAAGAAGCTAAGGCTGCAGCCGCAATCAATCATCCAAACGTATGTACAATTTATGATATTCAGGAGCATGAAGGGCAGCAGTTTATTGTGATGGAATACGTGGAAGGACAGACATTGCGGGCGATTGTAGGGACACAGCATGCTGTGTCCTTACCTATGCAGGATGCCATCGACTATGCTACTCAAATTGCAGAAGCTCTCAAAGTTGCTCATGAAAAGGGGATTGTACATCGTGACATTAAATCAGAAAACATCATGATCACTTCCACCGGTCAGGTCAAGGTGATGGACTTTGGGCTTGCTAAACTGAGGGGAGCTGCCAAACTCACTAAAACCACGAGCACGGCAGGAACATTAGCGTATTCATCGCCAGAGCAAATTCAGGGGCAGGATGTGGATGCACGTTCCGACATTTTTTCTTTTGGAGTCGTACTGTATGAGCTGTTAGCCGGGCAGCTGCCGTTCAAGGGTGAGTATGAATCCGCGACAATGTATTCGGTTCTGAATGAGGAACCGGAGCCGATCCAAAAAATCTGTCCTGATATCTCCTCTGAATGTCTGCATGTGCTGAACCGGGCGCTGGAAAAAGATCCCGAAGAGCGGTATCAGTCTGTGTATGAGATGTTGATTGACTTGAAGCGATTGAGGAAGGTAAAAAGAAAGGGTGACGAGGCTGGTTCATTGATACCGGAACGATCAGGGAAGAACGTTGCTCACAGAAGAAAGAAAGGGATCATCCCAATTGCAACCCTCCTCGTTATTATTGTGATAATTGTAAGTTTAGTGACGTTTATGTTGAAAGGGAAACGACTAATTGAGAATCGGGTCGTTGTTGCTAATTTCGAGAATAAGACAGAGGATACCTCTTTTGATTATCTGGAACAGCAGATCGCTGAAAACCTCACTCAAGAAATCGGACAATTGAACTTTGTCGAGGTCGTTCCTTTGGTCCAAAGAGAGGAACTGGCAGAGTCTCTATCAGGCACAGAACGAATGGCGGAAATGTCGAGGCGGACACGTGCCGGAATTGTTGTTTCAGGTACGATATACAAGAGAGATGATCAACTCCTGTTTCAGCCGCAGATAACAGATATGATAGCAAAAAGATTATTGAAAGCCTTACCTGGGTATGAAGGGCCCTATGACAACCCTCAGATCGGGATACACGAGATGAATCAGAGAGTGTTATGTGTATTTGCTTTAAAATATTTTACTACATTGCCAGATGCCATCGATTTCATCGGTTATGTCCCAAGGTATCGATCATTTCAAGAGTTCGGAGAAGGTTGGGAGTTTTTCCAGAAGTTTGATTATAGAAGGGCCATAGAAAGGTTTGAAACCGCTTTTGAGTATGATCCCAATTTTGCATCGGCCAGCATAGATATGACAAATGCTTTTATTAATCTAAATGACTTTGCAAAAGCTGACTCTATTATACAGACATTGGGAAATACAAGGGAATCACTTTCGATGTATGAAAGGAAGATGTTACTTTGGCAAGAGGCACTGGTCAGTGGAAATAGAAGACAAGCATTACAATTGAATAGAGAATTATCTGAACTGAATTCCGATTTTTATTACCCTACTGGTCTTGCTGCTTACCGCGTCAATCGATTGAATGAAGCCAAAGAGTGGTTTTCCCGGGTAGATACAGATAGGGGATTTATAAAACATTATGAAAACTATTGGCTTATTTCCGGGTATGTGGAGTACCTTCTTGGAAATTATGAGGAATACCTGGAACTAGCACAGGACAGGAGAAAAAGGTTCCCTGATTCACGTGATGCGCTTTATATGGAAATGGGAGCCCGGATAGCCTTAGGTCAAATCGATAGAGTCAGAGAGAATGTGAATGATATCTATGTATTGTCCTCCGATTGGCTCACTCCTGGAGAATGTTTGTTAGAAACTGCCTGGATTCTTAAAGCACATGGGTATGAGGGTGAGGCGGCGGAATTCACAGGAATGGCCTTGGATTGGTACAGATCGAGACCGGAGTCTGAACAGGATTCGAGTGCAATGAAAAGACAGATATTCGATGCCTTAGACTTTTCAGTATTTCATCTATCTGAGGAATTATACCCTAAGATCCCTGCTGACGAAAGCCAGAAGATCATCATACGATTAGGCCGTGAAGAGCGTATTGCCATGATGAGAGAGATTATCGGGGAGCTTCTAACGGATGAATCGGAATCCATGGTAAACCGTGGAAGGTATGGTGTGCTAATGGCCAAACTGGGTGAAATAGAGATGGCCATGGATGTGTATGACTGGCTTGGGAATCTGAAACAACCGTATATGCATGGCAAAAACATCATGTGGCAAGCAGAAATTGCAGCAAACTTGGATGAAAAAGAGCGTGCTGTCTCATTAATCCATGATGCCTTCCAGAAGGGATATTCAAATATTGTTCATTTCCATTGGGGCCCGAATTTAAAGCCTCTGAGAGATTATCCAGCATTCCAGGAATTTATTCGTCCGAGGTGAGAGTGTTTGCTCTCAGATGATTGATAATATTTACTTTTACTCTTGAGTGCCAATATAGGATAAGCGATGATCGGCAAAACAATCTCTCATTACAAAATCCTTGAAAAGCTCGGTGAGGGTGGAATGGGCATAGTCTACAAAGCCCAGGACACCAAACTCGATCGGGTAGTGGCTCTCAAGTTTTTACCGTCCCATTTGACTGCCAACGATACAGACAAAGCCCGGTTTATTCAGGAGGCCAAAGCTGCGGCAGCCCTTCAGCATCACAACATCTGCACGATTCATGAGATTGATGAAACCAAAGACGGACAGTTGTTCATCTGTATGGATCTCTATGAAGGTGAAACGCTCAAACAGAAGATCGAAAAGGGGCCGTTGCATATAGAGGAAGCAATAGACATTGCTCTACAAATCGCTGAAGGATTATCCCACGCCCATCAAAAAGATATTGTGCACCGGGATATAAAACCCGCCAACATTTTTATTGCAAGCGATGGTGTTGTAAAAATCGTGGATTTTGGTCTCGCCAAATTGCGGGGACTGACCAAGCTCACCATGGCAGGTACCACACTGGGTACGGCCGCCTATATGTCCCCTGAACAGGCAAAAGGAAACGCAGTTGATCCAAGAACTGATATATGGGCATTTGGCGTGGTTCTGTATGAAATGGTAACAGGGCAGTGCCCTTTCAGGGGAGACTATGAGCAGGCCGTTATCTATTCCATTATGAACGATGAGCCGGAACCGGTTACCGGAATTCGGACCGGTGTCCCCATGGAACTGGAACGAATTGTAACAAAATCCCTTGGGAAAAAACAGGGTGAACGCTATCAACATATCGACGAGATGTATGTGGATCTGAATCTTTTAGAGAACAGTCTCAAGGCTGGTGAGACAAAAACAGTTGTACATGAGAAAGCCAAATCCCATTCAAAACGAGTATACGCCTACGGTACACTTTTCCTCATCTTGCTTGTCCTTATCATATTGAAGTCTGTCATTTTTCCAGTAAGTGCTGATCGCACGACTGTCATTGACTCTATCGCCGTGCTCCCCCTTGATAATTTATCTGGTGACCCGAAGCAGGAGTACTTTTCCGACGGTATGACCGAAGCTGTTATCGCTGAACTGGCAAAAATCCGAGCCTTGAAAGTAATCTCCCGGACTTCAGTTATGCGCTACAAGAATACGGATAAATCCTTACCGGAAATAGCTGATGAACTGAATGTGGACGCGATTATTGAGGGTTCGATCCTGCGTGCCGGAGATCGAGTCAGGATCACCACTCAGCTTATTGATGGGAGATCTGATCGTCATCTCTGGGCTAAGAGTTATGAACGCGACTTGCAAGATGTCCTCAAACTTCAAAGTGAAGTGGCCCAGGATATAGCCAGCGAAATACAGATCAGTTTATCTGAACAGGAAAAAGCTACGTTTGCAGAGGCACAATCCATTGATCCGGGAGCCCATGAAACCTATTTACGAGGATTGTATCACTGGAATAAGAGAACTGAGGAAGACTTGAAAAGAGGCATTGATTACTTTGAGCAGGCAATAGAAAAAGAACCTAAGTATGCTGCCGCCTATGCTGCTATATCCCAATCATATATTGTACTTACAGCTTGGGGCTTTTCTTCACACACCGAATCCCACGAAAAAGCTCGAATAATGGCGGAAAAGGCACTGGAAATCAATAACAGACTCGCGGAAGCACATACTGCTCTAGGTGCAGTTAATGAAGGTGAATGGAACTGGAAGGAAGCTGAAAAAGAATATAAACGTGCAATAGAGTTGAACCCGAATTATGCTACTGGGCATCAGTGGTATGCAGAGTTCCTGACCATCTTGGGGGTTCATGAAAAAGCCTGTGCTGAGATGAAAAAAGCATTGGAGCTTGATCCACTGTCACTTATTATCAATCACAATTTTGCTATTACATTATTTCTTGCACGTGATTATGACAGAGCTCTCGAACAGTTGCAGATAACAAATGAACTCGAAATTAGTTTTGGAGCGACACTCTATTATACATATCTAACTTATATAGAAAAAGGCATGTATCCGAAGGCTGTCAAAACTTATCAGGAAATTTTATCCCAAAATGAGGGCACAGCACATCTGGCAAAGCTGGTGGGTGAAACATTTGAAAGAGGCGGTATTGAAGGATTCTACCAGTGGATCATTGATCATATTGAGGATGTCTCAATTCAACCAGATCTTATACCAGTCACTTTATCCACATCCTATGCGAAGCTTGGGAAGATAGACGAAGCCTTTAAATGGTTGGAAGTGTTGTACGAGAAACGATACCCCAGGCTTCGGTATATAAAAGTGATGCAACCCTTTGACACGATTCGTTCCGATCCTCGTTATACAGATTTGCTTAGAAGAATGAACCTGGAAAACTGATCATGATAGGACAAACAATTCTACATTACAAAATCCTCGAAAAGTTGGGCGAAGGTGGGATGGGCATTGTCTACAAAGCTCAAGACACCAAACTCAAACGTACTGTGGCGCTTAAATTCCTCCCGCAGCATCTCATCGCCAATAAAACAGACAAAGCCAGATTTCTTCAAGAGGCGCAGGCAGCTGCTGCATTAAACCATAACAATGTCTGTACTATCCATGATATTCAGGAACATGATGGGCAACACTTTATTGTGATGGAATATGTGGAAGGCAAGACGTTGAGGGAAGAAATCTCCCTACCTGCTTCGCAGGATTCCCATTTGTCAAAGGGGGACACAGGGGGATTGCCTCTTGATAAAGCCATCAACTACGCCACCCAGATTGCTGAAGCCCTTCAGGCTGCCCATGCCAAAGACATCATTCACCGTGATATAAAATCCGAAAACATCATGGTAACATCAACCGGGCAGATCAAGGTCATGGATTTCGGCCTAGCCAAACTTCGAGGCGCTGCCAAACTTACAAAAACCACGAATACGGTGGGAACACTGGCCTATTCCTCTCCTGAACAAATTCAGGGCCAGGAGGTGGATGCACGGTCTGATATCTTCTCTTTCGGTGTGGTTTTGTATGAAATGCTTACCGGGCAGCTGCCCTTTTCGGGAGAATATGAATCCGCTTTAATGTACTCAATCCTGAATGAAAAACCAAAAACCATCGATGTGTTCAGAAATGGCGGTGTTGAGACTTACCAGAATGTCGTTGAAAAATGTCTGGAGAAAAAGCTTGAAAACCGGTATCAAAGTATCTCGGAATTGATGGAGAGTATGACCGGCCAGTTCTCAGTTGAAAAGAAGAATTTCAAGAGTAAAAAGAAGAAAACCAGACGTAGAAAGGTAATAATCGGAATTTTCACGGTTATTTTTTCTCTGTTGGTTTTTTTGACTGTATATATATATCCTTTCCTGTATTTACCCGAACCCGTTCAATACAACTATGACAAATCAATTGCTGTATTGTATTTTGATAATATGAGTTCAGAAAAAAATGGTTATTTTGCTGATGGCATGACAGAAGAACTGATCTTCCGTCTCAGTCGCGTAAAAAACCTAAAGGTGGCTTCGCGCACAGATGTCCGGGTTTTCAAATCAAAACCTGAACCAATCAAAATAATCGGAGATGAGTTAAATGTCCAATATGTTGTTGAAGGGAGCGTTAGAAAAACAGACGAAAAAATTCGCATTACAGCACAGCTCATCAATGTGTCAGATGGATTTCATCAATGGTCACAAACCTATGATCGAGATTTAAGAGATGTTTTTGGAGTTCAGGACGATGTGGCAAATAATATTGTCCGGTATCTTGAAGTACTCCTTTCAGAAAAGGAACAATCTGCACTTTCGAAAAATCCAACAAAAAATACTGAAGCGTTCAACCTGGTTCTGAAGGCCAGAGCGATGCTTACCCAGTCAGGGATACACTCCTCAGAGCGTTATTATGATCAAATAGACTCACTGCTTGATCAGGCGTTGCGACTGGATCCTGATTACATTGAAGCAAAAAGTCTGAAGAGTGCGCGATATATCATCTATATAGGTCAAAAAGGACATTTACTGGATAAAACCGAGTTGCTGCAAATAATTGAAAAGGGGAATCATATCGCTGAACAGGTCCTTGCGAAGGATCCGCTGAATGAAATCGCATTAAGCGTTAGTATAATCGCACTCAGTGAAAAAATCAGCCAGCAATCTGAAAGCGGTTTCAAGTTTACTCCGTTTCTCTATCGCAAAATGAAAATTCAGGTAAATAAACTGTATAAACATTATCCGGAATCATTTATCGCTCATTTTGCGCTTGCTGTATATTATGATGGACTTTTCAGGACATTCAATAAGCAAAGCACTTTGAGAAATGCAGTTGATCATTATGAAAAAGTATTAAAATTCTCAGCCAGGGTATTGGAGGGCTCGCCTACAGATCCGATTCCTCTGTTTATGGTTATGGCTGCGCAATGGCCTCTGGGATTACTATATCAATATGAACAGGAATACAAAAAGGCTTTTTATGTGTATGAAGATCTGTATTCATTTAAAAAGAAATTGGGACACAAAGCTGATTTGGGTATAATTACATTCCGGCTGGGAATTTGTGCATTACAATTGGGATTCTTAGAATCGGCAACAGCGTATTTTAATGAATCTTCAACCATTAATCTGGAATTGAACAATACTGCTGATATGGCACATGCTTATCGCATGCTTGGCTGGATGCACAGAAATACAGGGCAATACAACAAGGCATTGGACTGTTATGAAAAATCCCGCACTGCATTCCTGGAGGCCGGAGATAAATTCAATTCTGCTTTTGTTCTTCATCAAACAGGCAGAACCTTGTTTCTGATGGAAGACCATGTTAACGCTTCAGTATACTACGAAAAGGCTTGTGATGAATTTCTGAAAATGGATGAACCATCACAACTTTGTTTTATATTGTCATTATGGGCACTGAATGATATGAAACAAGACAGTGTACATGTTGCTGCAGACAAAGCCGAACGTGCAGAACAGTTATTCCTGAAAGATACGAATCGATCAGATGTCTATATCACCACAGCCTGGCATCTGGCACTTGTTTTTAAAGAGTTTGGGCAGCCCGAGAAATATTCTTTTTATCTTGAGAAAGCATACAAACCGGTTAAATATAGGACTGCCCAAAAAAAAGATGAAGAGGCTCGAAAGGCTTTGCAAAATCGGTTTATAGATATAATCAAAGCCTGGGATGAACATCATGCAAATGCCGGTTCATAGGGGGAGATCCAATTGAACTCAAACTGGAAGCAACTGGTCTTCAAGGAGAAAATGGGATAGCAGGTATCAGCCCATCGCGCGATCAACTTCTTGTAAGTAATAGATTTTATGAATCGGATATTTGGATGCTGGAAGGAAAATGATAGCTATTAATAAGCAATATAGGGAGTTAATATTAAATGTCGGATCACACCCAGCAATTAGAACAGGAAAACCTGCGTCTCAAACGTGCGGTGGATGAACTGTCTGTACTCAACGAAATCGCAACGGCCATCAGTTCCACACAAAGTCTGGAACTGATCATTGACAAGATGGTGCAGAAATGCGTTAAACATCTGCACGTGCAACAGGCCGTGGTAAATCTGCTCGATGAAAAAGCAAAGGTGCAGCAACTCAACACCATGGTGCGAAGGGCTGACACGAGCCATATCATTCCTTTTCGTCTCGATACTGAACTCACCGGGTGGATGATCAAGAATCAAAAGGCCCTGCTTTCGAATGATCTGAAATCGGATAAACGGTTTCATTATACGGATCAGGATGATGTGGGAATCAAATCTGTTCTCAGTGTGCCATTGTGCATGAAAGGTCAGATTATTGGTGTGATCACCTGTTTCAATAAAAAATCCGAAGAAGGATTTGATGCGGAGGACCAGCGACTACTCAGCATCATAGCCACGCAGTCCGCACAAACCATTGACAATGCCAGACTTCGTGATAAAGAACAGGACCTGATTTGCATGGAGGAGGAGCTGCGGTTCGCCTGTGAAATCCAGACAGGTCTGCTCCCGAAATGCAAGCCGGAACTAAAACAATATGAGGTCACAGGCATCAGCCTGCCCGCTCGTGTTGTGGGGGGGGATTATTTTGATTACATCCAGATTGATGAGAACCGGTGCGCGTTTTGTCTGGGTGATATTTCGGGCAAGGGGCTGCCCGCAGCCGTACTCATGGCCAATCTGCAGGCATCCATCCGGGGGCTTGTGCTGTCAGATCCTCTACCGCATCGGTGTCTGGCCCATGCAAATACTATGATGTATCGCAATACGGCACCGAACAAATTTGCAACCTTTTTTTATGGGATACTCGACCAAAAAGCACATGAATTCACGTATGGAAATGCCGGGCATAACCGTCCGGTTCTTGTGTCCGCAACAGGACAGACAAAGGAGTTGCAGACTGCGGGACTGGCACTGGGTTTTCTCGAACTGACATCCTACACAAGTGAATCAGTACAGATGCAAAAAGGAGATTCTCTTGTGGTCTATTCTGACGGGGTGACAGAGGCGATGAATCCGGCTGAGGAAGAGTATGGTGAGGAACGGCTGTCCGAGCTGTTAAAATCAAGTTGCGATCAATCCGCACAGGAGATCCAAAACCAAATTGTGGCTGCTGTGCAGGATCATGCCCAGCATCAACCGCAATCTGATGATATTACTCTGATGATTTTTAAAAGGATGATATAGGATTAAGCATTCTGAATGTTTCTTGGGTTCTCATATCATAGTAAAATGTTATTTATGTTTCAGAAAATTATATAGAAATGGATTCGACATTATGTGTGATTACCATTTACGATGATAGACGATGCCTCCCCTTGGGGAGGCAAGGTTAAGCCCATGTTTTAAAAGAAGATGGGCTTTTCTATTTTAGGGATGTTTATGAACTCTATCATTGTTTTATCAAATTCATCTACACTCCTGCCATTTTGACAACGATGATAAATGTAGCCGCCACG
The DNA here is from genome assembly GCA_013202295.1 of Candidatus Zhuqueibacterota bacterium. Lineage (GTDB taxonomy): Bacteria > Zhuqueibacterota > QNDG01 > QNDG01 > JABMRT01 > JABMRT01. The sequence continues at coordinate 16,304 of JABMRT010000114.1, read as the reverse complement.
TGGGGAGGCTGATGAGATCGGGGAGTTTTTTGTTTTATGACTTGCAATTTTATAATAATTTTCTATCTTCCATTGTTATGCAATTCGTATCTCACAACAAAGCGATCTTGATTTTACTTCTTCTGCACTATGTATTTGTCGGCATGGTGTGCGGTCTGTTCCATAATCATGAAGAAGATCTCGTATTTCACGACAACTGTCCGGCATGTCAATGGGAAGTCCAGTCTCAGAATCCGGATACAGCACTATCGGATATCAATGATCTTCTTGAGATTCAGATTGCCGCATACGCCCCGTTTGACACATCCTTTGATACAATCCTTCAATCACAAATACACATTGAGGATCACCCCTCACGGGCACCACCCATTTCATCCTGATCAATATTTAAATTTTTGAATTGTGATATAATCTGTCCAAGTCATCAAGAGCAGATTGTGCCATTCTGAAAATCAAGATTATTTAATAATGGAGGATTGAATGAAGTCCTATACATGTTCCATCTGGCTCGTTTCACTATTGATATCAGGGGTCCTTTTCGGGCAGGGACAGGGCCAGCGACATCGAACACGGACCACTGCCTTGGACCAATTTGACAGCCTGAGAACGACCCAAAACCGTGAAATGAGGCGTTTGCGTCAACGTCTTGAGGCTTTGGAAAAAGTCCGCGAGAAAAAGGGGAAAGAATCGAAGATTCAGGCTCTGCTCGAAAAAGCCAAATCCATGAGCGAGCAAAAAAAGAAGACAGATTCTGAAACGCGTAAATTTCATGGTGGATTGAGGCAGCAATCGGCGCTTAATCCCAATATCAGTATTGGTGGTGAGTTTTATTTTTCAGCGGGAAAATCTGAATCGGACCTGAATAGACTGCCCTCCGAAACAGAATGGGGCACCGGCCAGCTCTTCATGCGTGAAGTCGAGTTGGGAGTCGAATCCGCTCTGGACCCCTTCAGCCGGGGCAAGGTATTTATCGGCTTTGATGGGGATGCGGTTTCTGTGGAAGAGGCCTACATTACCTGGCTTAATTTCCCGCTTAGTACTAATCTGAAATTAGGAAAATTTAAAAACCAGTTCGGTCAATTGAACCGGTATCACAATCACGCCCTGCCCCAGTTTGACCGGCCGCGCGTTCTGGTACAGTTTTTCGGGAATGAACAACTTCACGGTATCGGATTATCAGGAAACATACTCTTGCCCCGCTTGTGGGCCGATGTCAATGAATTGGATCTCGAAGTGATTTCAGGCGGGAATTCAATCAGTTTTACGAACGAAGGCGAACACAATCTCATTTATGTCACCCGTCTGAAGAACTATTATGACCTGAACCGGAGCACCTATCTTGAAATCGGATTCAGCGGCGTTACAGGACACAATGATCCTGCAGAGATGAACAGAACATGGATTGGCAGTACAGATATCACAGTCAAATGGCAGCCTCCGGGCCGCTCAAAATACAAAGGTGTGGAATGGCGCACGGAATTCCTGTACAGTGCACGGGACACCTCCGCCGCTGTGAATGCCTGGGGCGCTTTCTCATCTCTGCAAATTCGTCTGGGCGCCAGAACATTGATGAGTGTGCGTGCGGACTACACCCAGCTGCCATGGGATAATACACTTTGGGAACGAGGCGGCGCTCTGGCTCTGGATTACTGGCAAAGTGAATTTGTCCTCATCCGGTTTCAGTATACCATGGTGGATCGCAATTTTAATGAATCGGATCACCGATTCATCCTCCATACCTGCTGGGCGATGGGGCCGCACAAACATGATGCGTATTAATCATTCTTATTTGGAGGAGAATCTCGCATGTTAAAAAATAAATGGATTATTGTATTCATGGTACTGTCCCTTGCATCATGGGCGGAAGCCAAAATTAAAGTGGTTACAACATTTTCTGATTTTGCCACAATTGCAGAGGCAGTGGGAGAAAATTTAGTCGAGGTCGAGCATCTTTCGCACGGCGATCAGGATCCCCACTTCGTACCGCCCAAACCCAGTCTTGCAATCAAGCTGAAAAAAGCGGACATGCTGGTTTCGACCGGTCAGGATCTGGAAATGTGGCTCACCACACTTCAGGACAAAGCACGCAACAAAAACATTATGGACGGCGCGATTGGATTTGTGACCGTGTCTCCAGGAATCGAAATCCTTGAGAAGCCCGAACATGCCATTAGCCGCTCAGAAGGGGATGTGCACATCCATGGAAATCCTCACATTCACACCAGCCCGCTTAACTGGATTGAATTTTCCAAAAATATCCTCATCGGCCTGAAAAAAGTGGATGCCCAAAACGCGGACACATACGAAACCAACCAGCGGGCCTTTGTGGATCGTGTGCATCGCTCCATGTTCGGTGACGCGCTGGTGAATTTAATCGGCGGCGAGCAATTGGTCGATTTGCAACGCGCCGGAACCCTCTTTGATTTTCTGGAAAGCGAATATGAGGGAGAGCTGTTAAAAAACAAATTAGGCGGCTGGCTAAAACAAGCCATGCCCTTCCGCGGTTTGGACATGGTGGCCTATCATAAAAACTGGGCTTATTTTGCAAAAGAATTCGGCCTGAACATTGTCGGATTCATTGAATCCAAACCGGGCATTCCCCCCACACCCAAGCATGTGGAACAGACCATTCAACTCATAAAAGACCGGGGGATCTCGGTCATGCTGGTCGCTTCCTACTTTGAGCGGCGCAAACCCGCGACCATCGCTCAGAAGACAGGTATCCAGGCACTCTTTCTACCTCTCTCAGTGGGTGCAGTGGAATACACAGAGGACAACTTTAAGCTGATGGATTTCTGGATTAAAGAGATAAATCAGGCAATTGGACAATAAAATCCATTAATTGGTAAGAGGTTAGCGGTAAGTTGCCCTTCACCACTCACCTCTTAGCGCGAACCATTTTTGGAGCATTTATGATTGACACTTTAAATTTCTTTGGCATCCAGATCATTCTCTTGTTGGTAGTGACATCTGTGCACACTTATTTGGGATTGCATGTCATCCGGCGGGGTATCGTCTTTTCTGATCTGGCGCTGGACCAACTGGCCGCTTTCGGAGTCATCGTGGGCATTGGCCTGGGCATTCAGGGAGGCTCAACGGGATCATACCTGGTCTCGTTTATCGCGGTTTTATTCGGATCCATCCTGCTGGCCTATGTCAAACCTAACAATTCCAATATTCCGCACGAGGCGATCATCGGCATCCTGTACGGACTGGCTCTGGTTGCATCCATCATGGTGGCTGACAAGATGTCAGGGGGTGCAGCCTATGTCACGCAAACCCTGTCCGGGACCATGCTTTGGGTAAACTGGCCGCTGGTCTGGATTACGGTCGTCGTGTATGTATTATTGTCTTTTTTTCACTATAAAGTCCGCGACCGGATGATTGCCCTGACTGAACATCCCTGTCATTCCAATGAAGATAATTTCTGGGATTTTCTTTTCTTTATCTCATTAGGTATCATCACGGTTCTGATTGTGCCCATTGCGGGCGTGCTGCTGGCGTATGGATTTTTAATGATTCCCGCAGCCACGGCAGCCCTGTTCACCAAAGAATGGGGCAAAGCGCTCAAGATCGGGTGGGCTGTCGGATTCGGCGCTTCGCTTCTGGGACTCTTCTCATCCTACTTTTTCAAATTGCCGTACGGCCCGACTCTGGTTCTCGCGCTTGGATTGTTCTTCATCATCGGACTGATCATCCGGCTCATCAACCCGGACAGGGCATAAGGAGGATTTCCCATGACAGAAGCCATCACATTCCTGCTGCCTCCCTTCGTGGCATGTGTCCTGATGATCGGATTGTTCGGATATCTGGGCATTCATGTATTAAAGCGGGAAATCATATTCATTGATATTGCACTCGCGCAAATCGCTGCAGTGGGCGCAACCGTAGCACATGTGTTTTTCCATGCCGGGGAGCATTCCCTCGTTGCATTTCTTTCATCGTTTGGATTCACAGTTCTCGCCGCTTTGTTTTATTCACAGGTCGGCAAACGGATCAAACAAATTCCGCACGAAGCCATCATTGGGGTCTCATACGCCATCGCCGCGGCAGCCGCGCTTTTTTTGCTCGCGATTGCAGCCGGCGGGGATGTGCATCTCGAACACATGCTTACCGGCAGCATCCTCTGGGTAAATTGGCATGAAATTCTGGGACTCGGAATTGTTTTCGGTCTCGTGGGACTTTTCCATTTCATGTATCGAGACCGATTCATCCGTCTCAGTGAGCAAATGGCTCAAACCGATCATCATGAAAAATCCGCACTCTGGGATTTCTTATTTTATGTATCTATGGGCCTGGTGATTACACTCTCTGTTCACATCGCGGGCGTGCTGGTCATTTTCAGTTTTTTAATCATCCCGGCAACGATCTCTGCATTCTATTCCCGATCCTGGACGGGGCGACTTATAATTGCCTGGAGTGTCGGTATCCTCTCCATCCTATTCGGTCTGGCATTTTCCTATCGCTTTGATTTCTCCTGCGGCCCCTCGGTGGTTAGTTTTTTAGGATTAAGTTTGGTGATAAGTGCACTTTTCAGAAAGCGCCAATAAATCAACATCAATGGGATATTTATACAATTAGAAAGGGCAAAACATGGCAAAACCGAGAGTCGTTGAAACCAACGAGGGCATTCAAGGTGAATTCGATGTTGAGATATATAATCGGATGCAACAGCGCTTTCGGGATAAGGGCTGGATGGAAACCGATGCTATCATCAAATCCGGGATTGTGTCCGGACATGCGCTTGAAGTGGGGCCCGGCCCGGGGTATCTCGGACTGGAATGGCTCAAAAAAACCGAAGGCACTAAACTCACAGGCCTGGATATCAGCCCTGACATGATTGCAATCGCAAACAGGAACGCAATGGACTACGGTTTTACAGGGCGTGTTGAATATGTGAAAAGCAGCGGTGAGAAAATACCCTTTGGGGAAAACCATTTTGATGCAGCGTTCACAAATGGTTCTTTGCACGAATGGGCCGAACCTGAAAAAACACTGAATGAAATCTGGCGTGTTCTCAAACCGGACGGTAAAATCTTTATTTCGGACTTACGAAGAGACATGAGTCCGTTTATTAAATGGTTCATGTGGCTGGCCACCAAACCCAAAGAGATCCGGCCGGGACTGCTCACTTCAATCGCTGCAGCTTATACTTCAGATGAACTGAATCAACTCATGGACGCATCAAAGTTCACCGGCATAACGATTCAATCAAATGTAATGGGACTTCAAATCAAGGCAATAAAAACGATGTGATTCAATGGATTGTTGGTATCCTCTCCATCCTATTTGGTCTGGCGTTTTCTTATCGCTTTGATTTTTCTTGCGGCCCTTCGGTAGTGATGTTTCTCGGAATATTTCTAAGTATTGGAGCACTTATTCCAAAGATGCAGATCAGAAAAGTTCAATCATGAGAACAATATCGTGATATTTTGTTTGACGCTCTAAAAATTGCTATATTAGATATATCCTTTTCACAATCATGATGATATAAGTTATTGTGATTTTTAAATCGTTCGAAAGACTGATTCTCATTAGCTGCTTGGAAAATCATTCATGAAAGATAGTCATATTAAAAATATTCCACACAATGTTACAGAAATAATTCTTGAGAGTGTATCTGATGGCGTTTTTACCGTGGATAAAAAATGGTGTATCACATCATTTAATCGTGCTGCTGAGGAGATTACAGGCGTTTCTCGTGAAGAAGCCATTGGGAAACAGTGTTGTGAAGTTTTCAGATCGAATATGTGTGAAATGAATTGCGCCTTACGTCGTACGATGAAATCTGGCATACCTTATGTCGACTCCTCAACTTATATTGTGAATTTTGAAAAACGTCGTATCCCTGTGACTGTTTGTACATCATTGCTTAAAGATGTGAAGGGAATAATAATTGGCGGTGTAGAAACATTTCGGGATATGAGTATGGTCGAGGAACTTCGCAGGGAACTGGATGAACGATATCAGGTTGGTGATATAATTAGTCGAAGTAAGTCCATGCGAAAAATTATAAAAATTCTTCCAAAGATTGCAAATAATGACAGCACCATATTGATTCAGGGAGAAACCGGAACCGGGAAAGAATTGATTGCACAGGCTATCCATGGCTTAAGTCCACGTAAAGAAAAACCATTCATGGCGATTAACTGTGGTGCTTTACCGGATACACTGCTTGAATCGGAGTTGTTTGGATATAAGGCCGGGGCTTTTACAGATGCCAAAAAAGATAAACCCGGGCTCCTGGCTTTGGCAGAAGGCGGCACTATTTTTCTTGACGAGATCGGGGATGTCAGTTCTGCATTCCAGGTCAGGCTTTTACGCGTACTACAGGAAAGGACATTTACGCCTCTAGGGGGTACGAAACCGGTGAAGATAGATATTCGAGTGGTTGCTGCGTCCAATAAAAATATTGATCAGCTTGTAAAAGACGGGACTTTTAGACAGGACCTGTTTTATCGAATTAATGTAATGCAACTTGAAATTCCTCCTTTACGTGATAGAAAAGAGGATATTCCATCACTCGTCACCTATTTTATTAATAAATTTAACAAATTACAAAGGAAGGTTGTATCCGGTATCAGTCATGAGGTATTAGAGAGCCTTATGTCTTATGAATATCCGGGCAATGTCAGGGAATTGGAAAACATTATTGAGCATGCTTTTATACTCTGTCCAAAAGGACAAATAGAGTTGCACTGTTTGCCAGATATTGTTAGTCAGAGTTCCGATCTGGAAACATCACAATCGATTGATGATGTTAAAAAATCAGTTGAAGCCAAATTAATTATAAGTGCACTAAAAAGGCATAATTATAATCGTTTGGAAGCGGCCCGCGATCTCGGTATGCATAAGAGTACACTTTTTCGAAAGATAAAAACGCTAGGTATTGATCTTCCAAAAACAGATGGCCGTTCGAAACAGAAAGACTTCTCTTAGAGTTGCATTTGTGCAACTCTAACCTTTTATGTAGTCCTATTAATGCGACCCTGCCTTAAAAATATAACTTCATATTTATCTTAGTCCTCATAATCTATTATTCTGTTAATATTAATCTTAAGAATATTATAATTCTCATATTTATATGATGGCATAAGGCTTGCCTTGACTTTATATGAAAGGCGGTCATAGAAGAATGAAGATAGCGCTGGCAGTATGGAAAAATAGAGTTTCTCCGGTATTTGATTCCACAAGAGTTGTTATTATAGTGGATATTGAAAACGGGATTGTAAATGATAAATGTTATGTCCATATACAGGCTCATATGCCCCATAATCGTGCAGTAGAACTTGTTGAGTTGGGTGTTAATGTTCTCATTTGTGGAGCGATCTCCCGGGTGTATGAAGATATGATTAAGATGCAAGGTATTAAAGTTATTCCATTTATTGCTGGCGATGTAAATCAGGTGATTGAGTCGTACCTGAAAGGCAAACTGAATAACAGGAATTTCAGAATGCCAGGATGCGGTAACAAGTGCAGAAAGCGTTTCAGGGGTGAAGGACGATAAAAAATTTATTGTGAATATAAATAAAGAAAGGAGTTTATCATGCCGGCAGGAGATAGAACCGGACCACAAGGTCGTGGTCCTTTAACAGGAAGAGGCCTGGGGTCATGTGGAACACCGAATAATCAGATTCCCATGAATCAGCAAAATCTAAATTGGGGTCAACGGCTTATATCTGGTATTGGAAATACATTTCGAATGAGAAGGGGAGGCGGTATGGAGCGTGGACGTGGACGTGGAATGGGAATAAGAGGTGATCAAGGTAGAAATAGATAATAATAATTAAACCTAAATTGAAGGAGGTTCATCATGCCAAGAGGAGATGGAACAGGTCCTTCCGGATTGGGGCCAATGACAGGCCGAGCCGCAGGTTACTGCGCGGGATATCAGGTTCCGGGATTCGCGAATCCAATTCCAGGTCGTGGTTCAGGATTTGGATTTGGCAGAGGTTTGGGGCTTGGGTTTCGGGGTGGCCGCAGATTTAATCCTTACTCAGGATATGGAGTCGCTCCCAATGTGATGTCCTATGGTGTAGAAGTTACACCGCAGAACGAAATCGAAGCGCTTCAAATGCAGGCCAAAAGCCTAGAAGATACGTTGAATCAAATCAACAAGCGGATCACAGAACTTGATAAAGCAAAGACTGATAAATAATCGCTAAATTTCTGTGGTCCATTATAGCGGAGCTAGGATAAGTCACCGTGTATCGCGGTGGCTTATTCTGCAAAGGAATTCATGAAAGCCAAATACAAACACATCTTTGGTCCTGTGCCTTCCCGCAGATTCGGACGCTCTCTGGGTATTGATCTGGTTCCGTTTAAAACCTGCAGTCTGGATTGTATTTTTTGCCAGTTAGGCCGGACCACCCATAAAACGGTTACGCGAAAACCGTATGTTCCTATTGAATCGGTATTGGATGAATTTACGGACTGGTTTAATTCAGGGGGAGATGCGGATTACATCACATTGTCCGGTTCGGGTGAACCGACACTTCATTCACGGTTCGGCGATGTGCTTCAGTTTATCGCATTAAAAACGAAAATTCCTTCCGTCCTGTTGACCAATAGTACCCTGTTTCATTTACCAGAAGTTCGGGAAGCGGCAGTTCATGCGGATGTGGTCAAGATGTCCTTAAGTGTTTGGGATCAAACCTATTTTCAACATGTGAACCGACCTCACCACGAACTTGATTTTGAAAAAATCGTCGATGGAATGCGACAGTTCAGAAATCATTATAAGGGTCAAATCTGGATTGAAGTATTTTTAATAGCCGGGGTAAATGCAATCCCAGCAGATGTTCAAGGAATAGCCCAACGCATTCAAAGGATCAAGCCGGATCGAATCCACCTGAATACGGCAGTAAGGCCTCCTGCAGAAGATTTTGTGACCGCATTATCCGGCAGGGAATTAAATCAATTGGCTCCTTTATTCCACCCTATCGCTGAAGTGATACCTGATTTTCACACAGATTTAACAGAGCATGGACAGTTCAATGAGAATGCGATTGTGGAGATGCTGCAAAGACGACCCTGTACTGCAGACCAGATAGGTAAAGCCTTCGGTATGCATCTGAATGAGACATTCAAGTATCTGGGTGAATTGTTAAAAAATAATCAGATTCAAGTGGTTAAAAAGAATCAGAATAAATTTTATACCAGTGTGAATCACGTACCCGATAGGGCTGCGTATCTATAAACGAGAATGTGTATTTTAATTTATTACTAAGTGAAAGGAGTATTGCATGAAAGTAGCTATATCCACGGATGGGCAGCAGGTTTCCGCCCATTTCGGGCGATGTCCCACATTCACGGTTCTTGAAATTGAAGATGCAAAAGTGATTAAAGAAGATGAAATTTCCAATCCGGGGCATCACCCGGGATATCTGCCGAAGTACTTTAGCGAAATGGGTGTGAACTGCATCATTGCAGGCGGTATGGGCGGACGCGCATCCGAATTATTCGCAGAATTTGATATCAAGCCCGTTCTCGGAATTTCCGGCAAGGTTGAGGATGTCATTTCTCAATTGCTGAACGGCACATTGCAAGGGGGCGAGTCCCTTTGCACTCCTGGCGCAGGGAAAGGGTATGGTCAGGATAAAACAGAATGTGATCACGAAGAAGTTGAATAAGAAAGGATTTACTAATGAAGATATGTATTACCTCACAGGGCGATTCGCTGGAATCCAAAGTGGATCCCCGGTTCGGGAGATGCGCCTGGTTTCTCATTGTGGATACAGACTCCATGAGTTTTGAATCGATTGATAATATTAATGCACAAAGCGCTGGCGGCGCGGGTGTGCAGGCCGGCCAATTAATGGCGGAGAAGGGGGTGAAAGCAGTGCTGACCGGAAATGCCGGTCCGAATGCATTTCAAACCCTGAATGCAGCCGATATCAAGGTGATTACCGGCGTGTCCGGTTCTGTTCTCGAAGCGGTTGAGAAGTATAAAAAGGGAGACTATGAATCCACGGATGCGCCCACGGTCGAGTCTCATTTCGGGATGAAAGGAGAAAGTTAAAATGCCAAGAGGAGACGGTACAGGGCCCGCCGGTCAGGGAGCGGGAACCGGTCGAGGAAAGGGAGGAAGAGGGCAGGGGAGTGGTCGCGGAAGCTGGAATGGGGCTGGGCCGGGCGGACAGTGTGTGTGTCCCGCTTGCGGCACTCAAACCGCCCATCAACCAGGTGTACCCTGTTTGCAAATGACCTGCCCCAAATGCGGGCAGCCCATGACGCGGGGATAACATGAAAGGGAAAATTAACTTTATCATTGATGCTCTGATGTTCCTGCTGCTCGCTGCGGTGACGGGTCTTGGTTTTCTTATGAAATACGTGCTGATTCCTGGGAAGGATCGCATTGTAAAACTTGGCCGATCCGTGGATCTTTATTTTCTGGGTTTGGATCGGCATGAATGGGGAACGATCCATCTGATTTTGGGATTTATCATGCTGGGTCTGCTGGTCCTTCATGTGATATTGCACTGGAAATCCATTCAAGGCCTGTTTCGTTGTCTGGTAAGTCGAAAAACGTTGCGAGCATCCTTCACGGCTCTTTTTTCCGTGATTTGTCTATGCTTGATGGTTTTTCCATTTCTGATACATATTGAGATTCAGAAGGCCACAGCCGGACGGAAATACCGCAGTCCCGTATCTTCCATTGTGGAATTCAATAAATCCAAAAAAGAGGAAGTGCAAGCAGCGGGAACAAAACGGAGATATCATGACAAACAGGCAATTCAGAGGATGGATATCCGGATTCAGGGCCGGATGACTTTGGCGCAGGTTTCAGCACAGCAGGGTATTCCGGTCTCCATTATTTTATCTGGATTAGGCATTAACGATCCTGTTTCGCGTCAGATCAGAATAGGTCATTTGCGAAAACGATGTGGTTTTCACATGAGCGATGTGATTCACATCATCCAACGATATAAAGCAAGCCATTCAAAGTAGAATTTTATGGCGCGCATTCAAGCCTTTGAAGCCCACACCAAACATTACGACGCCTGGTTTGATCGTCATCCACTGGTTTATCAATCCGAACTTCAGGCTATCAGTCAACAATTGCTTGAGAATGGAGTGGGCATTGAGATCGGTGTGGGTACGGGGCGTTTTGCGGCTCCTTTACAAATTCGATACGGCGTGGAACCCAGTGAGAAGATGTGTGCGCTTGCCGCGCGGCACCCGATTCAACTTATACGCGGCGTTGCCGAATCCTTGCCGGTTGCACCAGCACAATTTGATTTCGTGCTGATGGTCACCACGCTCTGCTTTGTGGAGGATGTGATCCAATCCTTTCGTGAAATTCATCGCATTCTGCGCCAGAAAGGTTTGTTGATTCTTGGATTTGTGGACAAAGAAAGTTCTGTCGGCCGGAGTTATCAACAAAATCGTGCTGAGAGCCGATTTTATCGGGACGCCAGTTTTTATACGTTTTCGGAGGTATTGTCCTTTTTATCGAAAACCGGATTTATTGAGGATAAAATCCATCAAACTCTTTTCCAACCATTGGATCAAATCAAAAAGATCCAACCGGTCCGTACGGGATATGGAGAGGGTTCTTTTGTGGTGATAAACGCAAATAAGAAATAATCAAATTGGACGATTGGATATAAACCTTATGCATATACAAATGGAAATTGATGCAATATGAAAACCTGCCTGGAATGTATTCCCTGCTTTTTCAAGCAAGCGCTTGATGCCTCCCGAATCGCGGGCGCAGACGCTCTGACCCAACGTTCCGTTTTAAACGAGGTGGCCCGGGTTATCCCGGAAATTCAGCTGGATGCCACCCCGCCGGAAATGGCCCGGACCATTTATCGGATCGTACACGAGGCAACCGGTGTGGATGATCCTTACGCCCAAATCAAAGAGGAGAGCAACCGGTTTGCTTTGAATATTTACGATCAACTCGTCCGAAAAGTCAAGAACAGCGGTGATCCATTATTTACGGCGGTTGAGCTGGACATTGCGGGTAATATTATTGATTATGGCGCAAAGAATTCGCTCAATATTGACGAAGAGCTGGATAAGATCCTTGCGGATGAGGAGCGTGTCATTCAGCGTGAAGGGGCCCGATTTTTCCATGATGGCGCTTTCTTATCGACATTAAAGCAATCGAAAAGCATCCTCTATCTGGCGGACAATGCCGGGGAAATTGTCTTTGATCGTGTCCTGCTCGAAGTAATTCGGAAGCAATTTCCACAAATTAGGATATGGTTTGCGGTCAAGGAAAAACCGGCCATTAATGACGCGCTCATGAAGGATGCGGTCATGTGCGGACTTCCGGAAGTTGCTGAGGTGATCTCATCCGGTTCGGACGCACCGGGAACACTGTTGCAGTTCTGCTCAGAATCCTTTCGTAAAATATTCCAGGATGCGGATATGGTCATCAGTAAAGGGCAGGGAAATTTTGAGACCTTATCCGGTGTGGATCGTCCGATCTTTTTTCTATTGCTTGCCAAATGTCCCGTCATTGCAGACCACATCGGATGTTGTGTGGGGGATATAATTTTATTGAGTCATCAGGGAATCAAATAGGAAAACAGGGAAAAGAAAAGGCTGATGAAAAAAATTGGTATCATTATCTGCGGTCGCTACAAGAACTGCGGCGGAGGAAAATGTTTTCGAGCCCTGAGAGAACGGGTTGGTGGTTTTGCTGTGTATTCAAAAGATGAAGACCTGGAAGTCGTTGGTTATTCCTATTGCGGGGACTGTCCTGGCGGTAATGTTGAATACGTACCAGAAGAAATGATAAGGAACGGTGCAGAGGTTATCCATTTGGCTACGGGTTTGGTTGTCGGATATCCCCCCTGCCCGAGAATTCGTCACTTCAAGGAATTTATTGAATGCCGATATGAAATTCCTGTTGTTATTGGGACACATCCCATTCCCATGAAATATATGGAAATGCATAAAAAACTTACTTTTTGGGACAAGATGAACATGGAAGTGCTCACAGGAAAATTGATGAAGGAAAATGAAAAAATCATGGAGGCATACAACTGATGAATGATCATTTAAGGATATCAGACCGTGTGGCAAACATGAAGAAATCCGCCATCCATGAGATGACCCGATTATCAAAAGAAATTGAGGATGTTGCTTTTCTCTCATGGGCCAAACCGACTTCAGATACTCCGGAACACATAAAGGAGGCGGCCATTCAAGCGATCCGCGAGGGGCTTGTCGGCGGTTATTCAGAAACAGCGGGTATTTTGCCTCTGAGAGAAGAGATTGTGAAAAAGCTTGAGAGAGACAATGACATTCAGGCCAATGTATCGGAAGTGTTGGTAACCGTAGGCGCTATCGAGGGATTATCAGCAGCGGTCATGGCCATCATTGATCCTGGAGATGAAGTCATTCTGCCCTCTCCAACCTATTCCACTCATATCAGACAAGTTCTTCTGGCATCAGGCAAACCCGTTCTGGTGCCTCTTATCGAAGAAAAAGGGTATCTCTGGGATATCGATGCAGTCAAAAGGTCCATTACACCGAGAACAAAGGCTATCATGTATTGCTCTCCCAGTAATCCAACCGGAACCGTTTTTTCAGAAACACAACTCCAGGAATTGGCGAGGATTGCTTTAGATCACGATCTTATTGTGATTACGGATGAGGCATACGAATATTTCACCTTCGATGGGAAGAACCATTTCAGTATCGGTTCACTCCCGAATATGGAAAAGCGAGTGGTAAGCACATACACTTTCACAAAGACTTATGCAATGACGGGTTGGAGGATAGGATATTTACATGCCAGCAAAGAATTGATCCCACAGATTTCAAAAGCACATATCCCTTTTGCTATTTGTGCACCTGTCATCTCACAGTATGCTGCCTTGGCTGCTCTAAAAGGGCCCCAGGACTGTGTACAGAAATTCAGGGCGCATTACCTTGCCATGCGAAATGTGATGTGTGAGCGTCTTGACCGCCTTGGTTCTGTATTTGAGTATCAAAAGCCGGAAGGATCGTATCTCATGTTTCCCAGAATCCGCATCAAAGAAGGCGGCGATTCTCTCTCTTTCTGTAAAAAACTTTTGAGGGAGGCCAAAGTGTCGGCAACGCCGGGTATCGCATTCGGGGATTCTGGTGAAAGCCATTTACGGCTGTCTTTTTGCGTTCCTGAGCAAACAATCCACAAAGCATTTGATCGAATGGAAACTTATTTTAAGAATTGAATGGAGAACAGATATTTCAATATCAATTGTTGGATATCAAAAGGAATTGAAGGGTTGAAGTTGTTTTTAAGTTTATCACCGTTAATAAGGAGTCAGGAAAAATGAATGCAGATTCTACACGAGCCAAATCAATCGAGGACCAGGATAAGAGAATTGAAGCAGCCCTGGAAAAGATCAAGCATCGTATTGTGGTGTTCAGCGGCAAGGGAGGTGTGGGCAAAACAACGGTTGCAGTAAATCTAGCCTATACGCTTCTGAAGCAGAATAACAAGGTAGGTTTACTGGATGCGGATATTACGGGTCCCAACGTACCCAAGATGACGGGGGCTGAGGTTTCTCCCCAAGTTCTTGAGGAGTTCGGACAAATCATACCCCATGAGCAAAATGGTCTGAAAATCATGTCCATTGCTCCCATGCTGCCCAAGGATTCGCCCCTTATCTGGCGGGGTCCGTTGCGTTCGGGGGCAATTTGTCAGTTCCTGGCTGATGTGGTCTGGGATGAACTGGATTTTCTTCTGGCCGATCTCCCGCCGGGAACAGGAGATGAGGTGCTGACCGCAGCGCAGAAGATGAAACCCCAGATGGCCATTGTGGTGACCACGCCACAGGAAGTCTCTTTGATTGATTGCAGACGGGCTGTGAATATGGCGAAAAAATTGGATATTCCAAACATCGGCGTGGTGGAAAATATGTCCGGATTGATCTGTCCGCATTGCGATCAGCAAATCGATGTATTTGGCACGGGTGGGGGTGAAATGATGGCAGCGGATATGAAGGTCCATTTTTTGGGTCGTATTCCAATGGAACTCAGTGTACGACAAGGTTGCGATGCGGGCAAACCGATTGTGCTTGAAGATACGCCGAGTAAAACGTCTGAAGTGTTTGAACAGATCTCAGGGAACATAGATAAAATTCTTTCAGAATGAATGACGGATTAGTGGATAGAAATCCATGAAAAAATTGTCCTTGCATTGCGATCTATGTAAGAATAAACAGTGCTATACAGGGAAGAAAGTCTAAAAGGCTATAAAGGTGATCATCTCAAATTGGCACAGGTTTCCTCTGCAATTGAAGCACAGTATTATATGCAGAAAACCCGGCTTGAAGAATTTTTTCTGTTCGCAAACAGGATGGACTATAAAAAACTTGGGATTGCCTTCTGCATCGGTCTTTCCGATGAAGCTAAAATTTTTGCGGAATTCCTTCGGAAGGAATTCGATGTCGTTTCGGTTTGCTGTAAGGTTTGCGGGATTGACAAAAGTCGTCTTGATTTAGAACGGATGAAGCCTGACATACACGAGGCAATGTGCAATCCCATCGGTCAAGCGATGCTGCTCAATAAACAACATACCGATCTGAATATCATTTGCGGGCTCTGTATCGGCCATGATATTCAATTTATCGAGTATTCCGAGGCTCCGGTGACCACGTTTATTGTAAAGGACAGAGTGTTGGCGCATAATACGGCCGGATCAATTTACTGTCAGTATCTACGAAAAAGGATATAATATGAAATCCCGAACCATTCATTTACATCCTATCGGTTTGATTCATACGCCCCATACTGATGGAGTGAAGTCACCCATTCAACCCGTTTTTTCAGAAGGAATCAAGGGAACTATTGAGCTATATCCTGAATTTCAGCCAGGATTAAAAGACCTTGATGGATTTTCTCACATTTACTTGCTGTATCATTTCGACAGGTCCACGGAAATAAAACTGCAGGTGGTTCCCTTATCTGGATTCGGAAATACGCGGTGTTTTCGCCACACGTGCGCCACACCGCCCCAACAAGATCGGCATGAGTCTGGTTCGTCTCATGGATACTCAGGATAATATTCTGCATATTCAAGATGTTGATATGCTTGATAGGACACCGCTTTTAGACATCAAACCTTATATTCAGCGGTATGATTCCAGAAAAGATGTACGTTCAGGCTGGCAGGATGATATTTCAGATGAGATTGCTTTTTCATTGGGAAGAAGAGTTACATAAACTTATTTGTTCAATTAATATTTCCTACAGATAAGTGATTATATGTATGACCTCATTAGTGTCCGGTTAAACCTTAGAATAGCCCGTATTGATGCACATTGGTACTACTCGGCGGTTTGTATTTGATGTTC
>JABMRT010000113.1 GCA_013202295.1 Candidatus Zhuqueibacterota bacterium | reverse complement strand
GGGTGTAGCGGGATTGTACACCATCATTGCCTTAACAAATCCGGCAAAAGGTGCTCGTGGCGCCTCTGCTTTTATCGTCGAAAAAGACACTCCCGGATTCTCTATCGGTAAAAAAGAAGACAAGATGGGTATTCGCGCTTCCATTACAAGTGAGCTTATTTTTGAAGACTGCCGTATTCCTGCTGCAAATCTCATCAACAAAGAGGGCATGGGCTTTATCGTGGCCATGAAAACACTCGATGCCTCCCGTCCAGGCGTTGCGGCTCAGGCATTGGGGATTGCACAGGGTGCGTTTGATCATGCATTGAAATATGCCCGAGGACGCATTCAATTTGGCAAACCGATCTCAGCATTTCAGGGCACGCAGTTTAAACTGGCCGAAATGGCTACTCGCATTGAAGCGAGCCGCGCGTTGATTTATGCGACAGCCAAATCACAGGATGCAGGTGTGAAGAACATTTCAAAAGAATCTGCGATGAGTAAATATTATGCAGGTGAAACGGCAATGTGGGTGACCACTGAAGCTGTTCAGATTTTTGGCGGATATGGATATATGAAAGAGTATCCCATTGAGAAGTATATGCGTGATGCGAAGATTACACAGATTTATGAGGGCACGAGTGAAATTCAGCGTGATGTGATTGGTAAAGCCTTGATTCGTGAGGCGGCTAAAAAAGGGTAGTAATCCTAAATAAATTATCATATATAAACCCTTCGTTGTGAATTAGATGGAGGGTTTTTATGGGAATAAAAAAGCTCTCCTTAATAATACTAAGGAGAGCTTTTTAAATAAATAGGACAGATTATTCTATTTTAAAAATGTGATTTTCTGTGTGTCTTGTGTGTCTTCATGACGAAGACGAAGGATGTACGATCCGCTGGTCATGTGATGCTGCTGTCCATCAAGATTGAGTGAGACAGATTGCTGCCCAGCCGAGAAATGCTGATTCATCTGAAAGACACTCCGACCGAGAATGTCATACATCTCAATTGTGACCATGCCATCATGGGTCAATGAGAACGGCACTGTCACTGTCGGATTGAACGGATTGGGGTAGGCATCACCCACATCGAATGTAGAAGGTTGAGCAGATGGTGCATCTTCAGGTTCGACTGCTGTGCCGCCAAGAAGTGAAAAAATCAAGTGTGCAATATTCGTGTTGTCAATGAAATCGCCGCGTACCGGATCGGTGTTGGTTGCATAGCTTGCAAATCCATCACTTCCCAGGCCTTTGGCATACAGGGGAATTAAAGAGTTTGTGTGGCTGCCTGAGTAGTACCGAAAGCCGGGCATAGTGGAGACGCCATTGTCGATGATTGGATTCCAGGTAGCCGGTGGACCGGAGTCTGGACCCAAGAGATAACCGGTTTCATGGTCACCTGTGACAATGACCAGGGTTTCTTCCCAATTGCTATTGGTTTCCACCCATTCTTCAACGGCTGCGACAGCATTGTCATAATCGATTTGTTCCTCGATCATTCGACCAAGAACATTATCATGATTGGCCCAATCTACTGCACCCCCTTCAATCATGAGGAAGAGGCCGTCCGGGTCGTTGTCCAGCACGTTGAGAGCTGCTTTGGTCATATCTACAAGCGTGGGTACATTGGTGTTCATGGCCACAGTATACGGGGATTCCGTGCTGTTTCCACCGGGCTTTCCTGATCTTTTCTCCTGCAAGGTCGATTTTGTCTGGGCGATTCCGATCACGCGATCAGGCGCATCCCCGGTTGATAGATTCTGAAATTCCTCTTTGGTCTGAATCAAGGTCCAGGGATCATCCACACCATCTCCATCCGCGTCGCCGCCAGCCGTACCTGTCACCAGCCCATCCCAAACGGTTTCGCCTCCTACATATTGATAGCTTCCGCTGCTTAATGCGCCATCATCGTTGTAGGCCGGGTGTCCGGCGCCCATAATGACATCAGCACCGCTCTGATTGACCATTTCTTCTGCGATGGCCACGTAATTGTTACGGCTTGAGTTATGAGCCACATGTCCGGCGGGTGTGGCATGCGAGATTTGCACACTCGTAATTACGCCGGTAGCCATACCGATTGATTCCGCGCGTTCAAGTACATGCTCAACAACTGCGTTGCCGGGGTCTACTCCGATTTTACCATCGTTGGTTTTATAGCCTGTTGACATGGCAGTCGCGGCAGCGGCTGAATCTGTATAGCGTGATTTGACATAATTGAAGTCTATCCACGCCAAGGTTCCAGTGTAATCATCGCCAAGCGAGTATGTGCTCATGGGATATACGACTTCCCAGCTTGTGTAAGATGCGGCAGAACCTCTCCAGTCTGTCGTGGACTCGATCTGATTGTATCCCCATCCATCAGAAATCATCACAATTATGTTCTTTTTCTGCGCTTGAGCTATGTTGAATACTAATAAAACAGTCAGCAATAGTACTGTGACTATCATTCTCGTTCTTGAACCTTTTTCATTAAACATGAAGCCTCCCCATAGTTGGAAGATGATTAAAAATGTTAACAGTAATCTTACATAGAATATGCTTGAATGTCAAGTTGTAATAATTCTGAACATGGGTGATTTGGGAAAATATTATATGTGTTTTGTGAAAAATTCATAAAATTATTATTACACTCCTACTCATTTAAAAGTTCAGCCACTTTGGACTCAATATTTTCAAGCCAGATGCGATATCCATTTTCATTGGGATGCAGGTAATCCGGCATAATCTCGCGTGAAATCAGAGTTTTTTCATCCAGGAATCTTTCCGAGATATCCAGATAATGAATCATCTTTCCATCCGCGATTCGGGATGCCAGCAGATTGGCTTGTGTGATTTTCTCACGTTGGGGATTGGGTGCACGCCCGCGGGGAAATGTACCCATTAACAGAATTTTCATATCCGGCAAGTTGGTTCGCAAACGATCACATATAGCGATCATGCCGTCCGCGATTTCTTCGGCAGTGCAATCGTCTCCATTTGAATTGTTGGTACCGATCAACACAATCGCCAGTTTGGGATCCACATTATCAAAATCAGAATTGTCCAGCCGCCATAGCACGTGCTGAGTCCAATCCCATCCGAAGCCCATATTGACCGCGTTGCGACTCGCGTAAAATTCATCCCACACATTCTTGCCGGTATTGTCTAGTCCGTTCGTAATCGAATTGCCAATAAAGAGGACATCCACATTGCCTTGCTTGAGCCGTTCATTCACTGCATCATGTCTCGGCCAGTACCATTTCTGAACTTCCTTAAACTCAATTTTAGCTGGTGTGACAGATCTATGGGATTTTTGCCGGACTGATTGGAAGAGCTTTTGTTGCGTGCTTACACAGCCTACGAGCAAAGCAAGTAATATGATCGCAATAATCAGAGATGTAATACGGCGCTTCATGAATTGTCCTCTAAATCTGGAAATAGATACAATTATTTAAGCAGCACACATTGACTGGTTTTCATCGCGTCCGAAGTTGATAATTGAATGGTGTAAATTCCGCCGCTCACATGGTCCGCATTCCATGCATACTGATGATGTCCCTCGTTCAACTGCTGATACACGAGAGTGTCCACATGCTGACCAAGCAGGTTATAGATGTCCAACTGCACTGTTCCAGATTTCGAAAGATAGAAAGGGATCTGTGTGGCGTTGTTGAACGGATTGGGGTAATTGGCGTACAGCTCCATGGATTCCGGCTGAGCCGATCCCTGCTTGATCTCTTTCACTCCAGTGAGTTCAATGTGCATGCGATATACGGCCGAACCGGATGTCATATAGAGAGATTTTCCATCTGCGTCGCCCCAGGCGCAATTGGTGGTCTGGCCAGGGACATTGATGGTTTCCAGGAGTTCGCCGTCCGACGCGTAAACATTCACACCTTGCGGGCTGGTTGCGAAAATGTATCCTTCCGGATCTACCTTCATGCCATCCGCTGATCCGCTGCCAGCCATAACGGCAAACTGACGTTTGTTCGTTAGTGTTGTGTCATCCACGACATCCCATGCATAAATGGTTTTACCCCCCGAATTGTCCGCATATAAAACAGACTCGTCGGGTGAGAATGCGATGCCGTTTGGATAATCGACGGTATCATCCAGCAATTGCAGTTTGCCGGTTGGACTCATTCTGTAGATTCCATGAAAATCCAGCTCGGCCTGTCCAGGAGAAATGCCCCAGGGCGGATCGGTGAAAAAGATTGAGCCGTCGGATTTCACAGCCAAGTCATTAGGACTGTTGAGACGATTGCCCTCGTAATGGGTGGCCAGTGCAGTTTCGGTGCCATCCGTTTCAATGCGGGCAACTCTTCGATTGCCGTGTTGGGCGAGAAGGAGACGGCCCTCAGAGTCTAATGCCAAACCGTTCGAATTGCCGGAAGGCTGCAAGTAGACGCTTACGCCACCTTCAGGTGTCCACCGATATACGATGTTGGCTGGAATGTCGCTGAATAACAGGCCGACGCCGTTTTTCCATACGGGGCCTTCGACGAATTGAAATCCGTCTGCGATCAGTTCCAGTTCCGCATCCACAAGGCTTGGATATTGGGCGATCGCTGGAGTGGTGAGGATGATGATGGATAATCCAATGATGGTGATCATAGGTGTAAAGTTTTTCAAAATAAGTCTCCTTTTATAGTAATTATAAAACACCTCTCTACCTCGACGGAGTCGAGGATCTCTCCTCAAGGAGAGAATTTTATTTTTTTGAGAAGTGACGGAAGAGCAGCCACGTTGAAACGAACGATGCAATAAAGATGATTGCAGGGAGAATGATACCCAGACTTGGATGGCCGATCGGTTCGGCCAAAGTGAACATGAGGGTAAAGATCATGATTTGGCCTCTTTCTTTTCTTTTGGATGATGTTTGCGGTACGAGACCCAGGCCAAAATGAGGCCCAGGAAAGATGCAAAATAGGCGATCGTCATCCCAATCACCATAGCGAGTCCTTTATTCATCAGTTTCCTCCCAACGCATATTCCGTTCTAAATCGAGAATGTAATCCTTCTGCTTGCTTTCAAACTCATCCGAGATGGCCTTGAGTTTCGGGTCAATCACCCAATGCATGATGATGGTTGCAATGATTCCAATACCAAGCAGGACAAATCCCGGCCATAATAATAGAAAGCTCAAAGCTGTACCAATCATAATCAGAACATAGGCGATGGGTGAGAGCACAATGGCAAGCGCATCTTCGCGGGTCCATTCATCTGCCTCCGCAGCAGTCCAATTTCGTTTAAAGAATCTCATTATTTGGCTTCCTCCACTTTGATGAGCAGTCCCAATCTCTCAGCTTCGCGTCTCACCGGTCCCCACCAGCCAATAGGTCGAGACATGGCGTAATATTTCACGAGGTGATCCATCTTTTCAGGTTTGGTTAACAGTGTGACGGGGATGTAAACCAGTGCGCCGAGCAGCATGAGCAGCCAGAATTGCTGATAATCCTGCAACTCGGGTAAAATACCAAATGAAGGCAGGATCCAAACCACGAGCCAGCTCATGCCCAGATTGGTGATCCAGGATGCGAGATAGCCCCAGGCGTTGAATCGCCACCAGATGACTTGCAGGATGTTGGGCAGCCATACGCCCGCGGCCATGAGCCACAGTGCAAAAATGAGCCACGAGGTAATTTCTTCCATCATGAGGCCGTAAAAGAAGGATCCAATCAACAATACAAAAGTAGCCAGACGGCCAAACCAGATGACCTGTTTTTCGGTGGCTTCGGGTTTGAAATAATGTTTGAACAGATCGCGTGTTGCGTAAACGGCACCAAGGTTTAAATGCGTGGAGACCGTAGACAGGTGAATCGCGATGATGGCTGCGAAGAAGAATCCGACCATGCCCGAGGGCAGGTATTCAAAGGCGATTCGGAACCAACCCAACTCGTAATCCGAAGTTTCCTGAATATTCGGAAAGAGAACATAAAAGCCCAGGATCGCGACGGCCCAGATTGAATTTCTCGCCAGCACAAGCAGGGATCCCCACCAGATGGAGTAGCTCGCATCCCGTACTGTTTTATTAGACTGAATTCGCTGAGCCTCAGGATACCAGTCAATGCTGGTGCCCATCCCAAACCCGCCGAGGACAGCGATAAAGAGCATCGTCACAAACCAGGCGGCTGGAAAATCTCCATCAAACCATCCAGAAAACGCGAAGGGATTAAGCCGCCAGGATTCTCCCATATCACCCAGACGTGTCACAATAGCGCCCGGCCCCCCTGCAGCGATTATGCCCCAGACGGAGACCATGATGATGACGGCCAGCGCAATGATGCCTTGCTGAAAGTCGGCCATGACCACGCCCCAGTATCCAGCGGCCAATACATAAATCGCGCAGATTGAAGAGAAGGCAATCAGACCGATCCACACGGGCCAGCCGAAGGCGAGCTCACAAATTTTGCCCATGGCCATGCCGACCCATCCTAAAATAAACATGTTCATGAAGACCTGCCATCCGGCGATCCAGCCGCGCAGCATTTCAGCGCCGAGCCCGCCAAATCGCAGGATATTCCATTCCGCCTGTGTATAAGCGACCGACCGTCTGAAAATCCGTGTCGAAACAAAGGCGCTGATCGCGCACCAGGCCGGGAAAAACGTATACCACAATCCTGAAAGGCCGTAGCGATAGATCACACCTGTGACCCACATGGGGGTGTCAGTGGCAGTGTGTGTCGCGTACACCGATGAAGCGGGAAGCCACCAGGGCAAACCGCGCCCCGCTAAAAAGAAGTCTGATTCAGAGCGCTTGCCCAGACGGTAGAAAAGCACGCCGCATCCGACCATGAGAAGCATGAATAGAATCAGCCAAAACCAGTCGAGCATCGTGAAGGTGACCATTGGGATTCCTTGTATTATTAATATTCTGTTGGGAGTTTCCCATTCTATGGAACAGATCAAAGATAATAAATTCAAGTAAAAAACGCGAAGGCTTTTCTAAAGGTTTACAATCTTTTACGATAAGGGATGAAATTATAATCAGGCCCTATGTTGAATTGAGTGTGTATTTAAAATGAAATGTGCCACAGATAAACACGGATGAAGCACGGATAGAATGAAATAATTAATAATCAATTTAGTTTGATCCGTTTTTCAAGTACATATCAAGCGCAAGTGTCTCGTCTTTCTGAATCGGTTTGCATCCGTGAAAATCCGTGGCGAATTCACATTTATTGATTAGAGCTACCTGCTCAAAACAACATGAAGCCTAAAAATGACACATCCATCCAAATAAAAAAAGGGCCTGTTCCATGCGATTCATGAAACAGGCTCTTTTTTATTTCTGATAAATTTTATTGTCAGGGCATTTTATTTCCGGGCAGGCTGAGTTCGGTCGCGATCACACCGACTGTCGAAATGATGGTATAGACGAAGACTTTCCAGAATCCGTTGATGAGAATTGCGCCAAGAGCCATGTCACCAGCCCATCCAAGCCCTGTGAAAAGAAAGACTTGCAATATGGCAATGCCTGTGCCGCAGAGTGCGCCGCTGACGATGCGTTTCAACATTGCCGCACCACCGGATGAGTATGAGATGATTGTGCCGCATAGCCAAGGAATGGCAATCACAGCGATCCAGATGGGTTTGAGCCCGGCCAATCCATCAAAGTTTTTGTAGGCAAAGAGATTGGCGGCCCAAAACAGTGCTGTTCCACACATGGTGATAAGGGGTACAGGCCAGAATCGGGATTTCAAGTTCTTGCGAATCTTGCTACGCTCTTCCATTCTTCTGCGGATTGTCAGGGGCCAGTTGTAAAAGATGTTGTAGGTGAAATGTTCGAGAAGCGCACCGCGTTCTCCAAACACCGGCACGATATGTACAGCGTCTGTGGCCCAGTGACCGGCCATGAAGCGGGCCAGTGCGGGGTAGCGATAAGTCATCTGGATGGGAAATGCAAGGTATCCGATATATTTGAAAAATCCCAGGAATACAGCGATATTATAATCCTTAAAGTTTTTCTCCTTTATCACGAGAAAAAGAACATAGAGTCCGCGGACGAGCGAACCCGGCGAGATCGGCACGACTTGAAAGAGTGCGATGATGCTCAATCCAATACCGTAGGACTGCGCTCGCGGCATCTCAGGATGCGTGGCCACATAGATGATGGCAATCATCACAGAGATCACCTGCGTTATGGGGAGGGTGCAGATATGAACGGCCAGGCTCTTGAGATATTTCTGGATGAAGGGCTCCTTGACTTGTCCGAGGATGATTTCAGCATCTTCATCGGTGAGGATATGTTTTTTTCTGCCCTCCTGAACCATGTCATTCAGCCATTCCGCTCGCAATTCCGCGTTAAAATAGAGCCGGATCGGGCGAAGCATGATGAATGCAAGCCGTTCTTTGAAGTATTGCCAATCCGTTAGGAAATGGTGCAATCCAACCGGCAGGATGGACATCGGCAAATGAATTAAACATGGCCAGAGATTGTCCAGAAATTTCTTAGCTCGGATTTCCGTGATGCGGCCATCGCGATGCCAATCGATAATTCTCTCATAGAGTTTGGCCCGGATTGATCGTTTTAAATAATCCAAACTGGAGAAAGTCGCTCCATAGTGTTTGCGCCAGTACGATTGTCCCCAAAGACGACGAATGAATTTGCCCACGAAAGGAATGAATCCAAGCAGGTTGAAGAACCAGATGCCAACGACATTCCCCTGTAACTTTCCACTTGTCGAGTCGTCGATTAGATTACGCACATGCCAGCCACGCACGGTGTTCCGAAGTAGTGTGGACCACAATTGTCCACTATAGAAAAACCGCAAAAGGTTGTGCGTGATATCCGGGATGGAATCGCGATATTCAAGCTCACATTCCTTCAATTCTTTGAGCAAACGTTCTGTGCCGGCGAATTCGGTGGAATTCTTGGCAATAAATTTTTCCAGTTTGTCCAGATCGCCGCGGTCAAACTGGACGAGACTGCCGCGCATAATGCCCGCACCAATCAACTTGAAATCGCCGGGACTCATGGGGAGAAATGGTAGGAGAGCAAGCCCTGCGCGGAAATCCGCTGCGACCAGACCTTTTTCCGGAGTTTTTTCTGTGCTTGAAAGTTTCAATGAATTGGGCTGGCTTTTACAGGTCGACCATTCATACTGGCGGGCGAATTCATGCGCGCCCATGTTGTGCAACAGATCCACAAACTCATGCATGAACTTATGTTTTGCGCGGTATTCCGGTGATCCGAGCAGTGCGGGATCCACTTTCTTTTTTCGCCGCCACCGTCTAAGTGTGTCCAGATGCGCATCGACTTCAAGTCGCCAGGTGCGGCCTTCAATCCAGTCACTGAGTTCACCGCAGCTTCCCATCCTCTCATCCACAAAAGTCGCGTAGATGTCTCGTACTGAAGCTTCATCACCGAACTTGATCTCCGTGCCGCTCTGGATCAGCTTCTGCCAAAGGGCCCCGGCCCGCATGGCTACGGGATTGACCTGCAATTGAAACGCGCCCTGAAAGCCGATCCAGTACATGATATCGCGAAATATTCTCGAAAACGTGGATGGGGGAATCAGGATCTTCATTGCGAGCAGACTACCCACCTTCAGCCCATCCACAGTATCCTCCGTGGACTGAATCCCCAGAACCTTTACCCGATAGACTTGTCCTGCGAATCCGCCGCCGACGAATTTTTCGATCTTTACCCGGACAGTGCCTTTGTGTCCATCTGAAATCCCAGTGACTGCATATTGAAGTTCTGTTCCTGCTTCATAATGTGAAATGGCCATTGGCCGGTGCAGTTTTGTTTTTTTGAAAGCTTCTTCCAGTTTCTGTAGTACTTGTATTGAATAGTCTTTGCCCAATTATTAAATCCTCATTATAAAGTCATATATTCTTGATCATATCCAAAAATCATTTTAGAGTTTCAGGAAGTGTAAATATACAAAAAATCTGTGAAAAGACCATAGGCTTTTATCCTGATTTGGCATAAGGCAATTTGGGAATCCCAAGCTGGGTGTAAAAAACCTCCGGGAGGCTTGGAGCCTCCCGGAGGTGAAAACTGAGTGTGATTTTTTAAAGATCCGACCCGAACAACTTAAGTTGTACCCCGCCGTTTTTCCAGTTCTGCACGAATCTCAACGCATCGTTCCTTGGTGAGGTCCATTCGTCGTACAAAGTAAATGGCCATTGAAAGACCGAAAACCGGAATGAGTGCAAGGGCCACACGTATGCCTGTAATGGTTCCCGCAGATTGCACCTTAATTGCTGAATCAAATCCAACCGAGCCTAGGATGAGTCCTGAAACAAAATAACCAAGCGAATTTCCCAATTTTAAAATATAGGAACCGCATGCTGTGAAGGAGCCTTCTCTGCGCTTTCCCGTATTCAATTCGTCATAATCGATAATGTCCGCACCGATGGAGCTATGCAGCATCCATAATCCTGAAGCGGCCAGTCCCATGAGTCCCGATGCGATGGTTTGAAGCCAGGGGATGAGCGGTGTATATAAAAACCAGGAACTTCCATACGAAATGACGCCGATGATTCCTGCAACAACAGCGGCTTTTTGCTTGTCCACTTTGTTTGCCACTTTGCCCAGGATGGGTGCACCGATTAATCCACCTACCATAAAGGCAATGCCCATCCAGAAATTCCAGTTGTCGCCAATCCGGGTGTCGCCTGCGCAAACGTAGTAAACCGTGGCATAATATCCCAGCGACCCGACCATGCTGGTTCCCAATGTAAAGGATGCACCCATGCCCATCATCATTCGGAACGGTCTGACCTTCAGGGTTTCATAGAAGGAATCCTTCAGGGAGATTTTTTCTACAGTTTTTATAACAACCGTATCGTATAGTCTCTCTTTCACTCTAAAGAAGATAATGATTGCAAAAATGGCCATCAATATGCCCAAACCGGATGTGTATACCTGAATGCCAAGGAGTGTGTTCTTTCCGCCGGTTTCCGGAATGAGAAACCAGGCGAGGTTGGTAAACCGAAGCGCATAAAAATTGCCCAGCTCAAAAATCTTTTGCATGACGCTTCGATAGGTCATGACCGAGGTTCTTTCATCATAGTCAGGACTGAGTTCAGGCCCCAGGCTGTTGAATGCAACCGTGAACAGACTGATAATAGGGATGTAGATCAACGATGATCCGATCATATACCAGAACACCAGAGAAGCACCCAGAAAGGTAATTTCAGACCAACCCGGGGCAACGAGAAACAGGAAGGGAAGACCGAGTCCGCTCAGAATACCTGCGATGAGGATAAAGGGTCGTCTTCGGCCGTGTTTGGATCGAAAATTATCCGATAACCATCCGGCAATCGGATCGGCAATCGCATCATATATGCGGATCAAGGTTAACGCCAGACCAACCAGCCAGGGCTGCACACCGAGATAAATGTTAAAGACCGCAAAAGCCACTCCAGGATAAAGCCAAAGCCCCCACATATCAAGTCCGGTACCGAGGCCATAAGAAATTTTGGTGGAAGCAGGGACGCGGTCCCGTTCGCCAATGGTGTTTGTTTTTGTTCCGGTTTCTGGTTTCATTTGCATTCCTTCCACATGCTAAATAAATTTTCCCCAACCTTGCTCATGAAGGATAATTTTGTGAATTTGACGGATTATTTATACTGTGTAATTTCGTTATTTACAACGGCTCAGATAATATACAAAATTTTCAATCATTTTAAGATTGTATTTTTATAAAACAGAAATTCCGGTATAACTTATTGCATCCACATATTGAATCATTCAATAGATTTTCGAAGAATAAGGACGGTCATCTGATTGTGCCATGGGGGTTGGAAGGTGTGCCAATCCTGAAGTTCAATCCGCCCCCTTTTATCCGATTTTCCAGTCAGCGGATTGAACCAGGTTGCATCCACTACCCGAAACGAGTCATCCTTGATATGCACATGGATGAAGTCATTTTCCTTTGGAAGAAGAAACATGCAAATGGACTCCTCATCCGTTAAACCATATCCGCTCGATGCCAGATCCTGAGTGGGAGTGAGGCTTGAGAAATCAATATCCTGAAATAAAATCCTCAAATATTTATAGTATTCAAATTGTGGACGATCCCTTTGAGGCAGATTCATGGGATCGGGAATAATTACATTCCACGCGGTACATTGCCAATAATAGGTTGGGTAGGTGCTCGCAAAGACACATTCGTAAGCTCGTTCCAAACCAATCACCGGATCAGTATAATCCCCTGCGAATACCTCATAGGGACCGCTTTCGTATCCGCCATGCTCAATGTTCAGAATTGGCTGCTCTACATGACGCTCACGCACATTTCGCATTCCGGAATAAAGATCGGACTGCCAGGTTTGAATTGATATAAAATCCACCTTTTTCGGAAATCTTGAGCAATATCCATAATCATGCACTGTGATCAGGCGCTTGTGACCATCCCATTTGCGCAATCGCTTGATTCGATTATGGATGTAATTGTCGTCACATCGACCGTAGGTTAAGGCCTCTTTTGAGATATCCCACACCAGATTGGGGAAAGCCTGATATCGCGCGGCCACATAATAGAAGTAGTAATCGTCCACACGGCTGTACATGGCAGGCCACGTGACCTCCTTGTTCCACACATAGATCATGAGATGTGCGATGATATTTTTCTCATTGAGATAATACATGACCCGGTCTAACCGTTTGAAATATTCCACATTGAAGATCCTGAAATCGGGCGCATCATTGGTGCCTCCAAACGGCCACATGGAGGGACTGCTGAAGTCATGTTCCGCTTTCAGATTGGGATCTTTGGCCCAGGACACATCGTGGGCGTACACATTCATAACGACCTGATTGAATCCATTTGCCGCGATTGTGTCCACCAGTTTTTTTGTATTGGGGATGTCATTCGCATTGTCCAGATCCAGGGTAAAGAGCCAGTCGCATTCAAAGGAGAGCAGGAAGCTGGGAGTGCCGTCCGCATAGGAGAAGTGCTGAGGCAGATCCGGATAGAGCATCAGAGGGCCGTGCCGATCCAAATTATTATTCGGTCCGACATGGAGCGTGTCGGTTTGTTCGGACAATCCTTCTACAGTGGAACGGGTGACATAGGACCAGTCTCCCGGCGTGGGTGGTGCAAACCGGATGATCCATTCTGTGCCGCCATTGTAGAATCCATTCACTCGCATTTCCTGTTCCATGGGGCCCTGAAAATTGGCGTAGAACAACGCGCTGGAGGGCTGCTTCGGCACGTTGGCCGATTGAAATGTCAGGTCAATGACATCCCATTGCTGGTATGTATTAATATCCGCATAGGAAATAATAGCAGGAACTGCGAGGCAAAATATCCAAAACTTCCACATCCTTGATTTCATTTGAATGATCCTCTAATAGTCAAAACTGCTGCCACCAACAAATTCACGTAAGATGGAATTGCGTGGGACCTGATCCCAGACAATGGGCTCGAATGCGTAGAGCAGGTGTAAAATACGCTCGGATTCAGGGAAACACGGATGCTCTTCAGGGACAGCTTCGAGCAGAGGGGCTGCGAGATCTCGGAGCGCATTTAGTTCATAAACGATAGACGAGTTGAAAATTACATCTGCAGTTTCCTGAAACGGGAATATATATTTTTCTTCACCCAGGCGCACGAGCCGCCACATTTCGAGGGTTTGCTCAGCGGAATGGCCGCGAAATTTATAGCCACGAACCAACCGGCGCAGCAACCGAACGTCGCTGGTTGGGACACGCAAATAGGGGGTGAGGTTAAGCTGGGTTAACGCGCTTACAAAAATTTTATATTTGCACGATACTGGTATTTCCCTAGTCAATTCGTCGTTCAATCCGTGCAATCCTTCAATCAATACAGGTTGATCCGTTTCAAGCTGAACCTTCGGACCGGGAGTGCTTTTGCCTGTTACAAAATCAAATACAGGCAATTGCACTGTTTCTCCGGCTAACATGGCCTTTAAGTCCTGATTAAAATGGGGTACATCCAGCGCGTTAACCGATTCCCAATCAGGATTGCCTTCGCTGTCC
>JABMRT010000112.1 GCA_013202295.1 Candidatus Zhuqueibacterota bacterium | reverse complement strand
TGTCAGGAGAATTCAATCCTCCGAAACTAAAATATCATTATCAATTCGAATGTTCTGTAGATCTTATTTTTCCAACCACCTAGCCACAGAATGAGAATCCTCCCCAGTCATGGCCCAGGGTTAGGAAACCCGGGGCCATCAAATCAAAATGACTGGCATCCTAATAAAAGTTGACACTATCCAAAGTAAAGTCAAAAAGTTCCGAACTCTGGCCGCCAGTATATGAAAGATCATCATTGAGTTATCTGCTCAACCATACCTGTTTCCCAATCATATTCCCACGAAACGCGTTCAGGTGTGCCTGATAGCGGTGTTCCAAAATACATTTCAATGTCTTCATAGCCTGCATGAACATTGAATATCACAACCACTTTAAAAGCATTAGCCAGTGTAAACAAGCCAATACTAAAACCATAATCTGTTGTAAAGGTCATTCTGATAGAATTATCCGATCCCTCTGTCGGTGTAAGTTCACCCTCTAAATTGTATAGCGGTATAAATGCAAACCAATATTGTCTGTAAACACCCGCCTGATATATTTTTTTGAATGCATCATCAGGACAATTAACAATGTTGATGGTAGTATTAAAATATCCCGGGGTCATGTCCACCGCCAACTCTGTTGTGAAATCAATATCAAAGGCCTCTCCACCTTTGATTTCAAACTCATAAGGATCAGAGAATGTTTCATGCTTGAATATCGTACGGCCCTCAATTGGAAGAACCGCATAGCACCCTGTTTTTATTTTATCAAATATGTACTTCCCCAAAGAATCAGTCTTTGCGGAATCGACAAAGAGAGATTCATTCTTGAATGTAAGCGTATCAACCGAATTGGATTTATCCAGAAGATAAACCATAATATCTGATACAGGTTGATTCAAAGTGATATTCATGATCATTCCGGAAACAGAGCCTGTTTTCTCTGGCTCTGTACTCGTTTTTTTGTTACAACTCATCATAATCACAGTTAAAACAAATAAGGACAAACCTAACTTTGCTATTCTCATTTCCGGTCTCCTAATGGGGTAATAAATTAAAATTTGAAATCCCGTATTTCTACATTTAACATGGGATTTATTGAACCGATACGACTGACAATGGTTTTAAAATAACTGAAATAGAATAGAAGCGCAAGGATATTTATTGCGGCACTTAGCCTACTTTGATCGCCCTAAGATTCCCATCTTTGGGCGTACGTGTCAGGAGGATTCAATCCTCCGAAACTAAAATATCATTATCAATTCAAATGTTCTACATATCTTATTTTTCCAATCACCTAGCCACAGAATGAGAATCCTCCCCAGTCATGGCCCAGGGTTAGGAAACCCAGGGCCATCAAAAGATGGACTTCACAGTACATCGATTTGATCTAAATTCCTATCAGCACGCGCAGAGCCGAATTATTTAATTCGGTTATTACTTTAATCATTTCCAATTAGCCGAAGTAACAACTTAGGCGGTGTTACAAGTTAGCAAAAACTTTCGCATCAGATTTATAGCCCTATTTGCTATACATTTTGTTAGGCAACGTTATAAATTACTTTTTTAATCAAAAAGAAACTGTCGTTTAACAATTATGTGAATACAATTAATCGGAAAAGATTATTACTTTAAAATTGTTCGAAACATAAACAGTCTGACGGAATATTATTTACCAGGGAAGTATAAGTTGCTTTACTTCATCTCGATAAAAATCCTCCAACTTTGCAACAAGTTCCCTTGAAATTGGTTTGTTTACACTTTCTACATTTCTTGTTAATTGAGCTATATTTACATTTCCGGGAATAACTGTAGAGACAGCATCATATCCCAAACAAAACGAAATTGCCTTTTGTGCTAGATCATCTTTTGCATGGACAATTTCCTTTACTCGATTAACCAAATGCGCTCTAGTTTGAATATCTTTCTGTGACCAGCGGTTTCTGATGTCATTAAAGGTGCTTTCAGCATTGTACTTACCTGACAGCCAACCAGAATCGAGGGGGATTTTAACGATTATGCCAACCTCTTTTTCTATCGCCATATCAAATGCCCTTGAGGTATCCTGATGTAGGATATTGAAAAAAGCTTCAATCACTTTACCATTTGTGCTATTCATAAACATCTTCATTTCTTCGTAAGTATCTAAAGATGCTCCATAGGCTTTTATTTTGCCCTCTTCTGTTAATCGTTCCAGGATCTCGTAATGGTCGTTTTTATTACCATCCAGATATTCGAAAGGTGGATTATGAATAATTAGCGAATCAACATAATCAACTTGTAATCTTTCAAGGCTGCCCTCCAAAGATTCTCGTATATGATCTGAATTAAAATTAGTGATGCCCGAATCAGTATGTCCGAATTTTGTATTGATTACGATTTTGCTCCTGTTAATACCCTTCAGCGCTTTACCAAGCCTGTATTCGCTAGTACCATATCCATAATTTGGCGCTGTGTCAAAAAAATTGATTCCGTATTCCAATGATCTTTCAACTAAACCTATAGCATCCTTTTCTGACATACGCTGCCATCCGGAATCATTTCCCAACTGCCATGCACCTAATCCTATTTCAGAAACCAACAGTGCATCCTTGATGTATTTATTATATTTCATATTGACCCTCATTAACTATTAATTTTGTTACTCAGAAAAGCAAACAATTGATCGCCCTAAGATTCCCATCTTTGGGCGTATTTGTCAGAAGGATTCAATCCTCCGAAACTAAAATATCATTATCAATTCGAATGTTCTGTAGATCTTAT
>JABMRT010000111.1 GCA_013202295.1 Candidatus Zhuqueibacterota bacterium | reverse complement strand
TTTTATTAGTTTTTGTCATTTTCTTAATTGTAATTGCAACAACGAAATTTAATATTCATCCTTTTCTGTCATTGATATTTGCAGCGATTGTTATGGGGTTTGTATCCGGGATGGACGGTAGTGTTATAGTAAAAAAACTGGCTGAAGGATTTGGTAAAACACTTTCAAGCATTGGTATTATCATTGCCTTCGGAACCATTATTGGCGCCTATCTTGAAAAAAGCGGCGGGGCTGTGAAGATCGCCCGAACCATTTTGAAAACGATCGGCGAAAAACATTCTGCGCTGGCCATGAACCTGACCGGATTTATTGTTTCAATTCCGGTGTTTTGCGATTCCGGTTTTGTGATCTTGTCCCGTTTAAATAAGGCACTAAGTAAAAAGACTGGTCTTCCCCTTGTGGTTTTTACCATATCGCTTGCAGCAGGATTGTATGCAACCCATGTATTTGTCCCGCCGACACCTGGACCCCTGGCTGCTGCTGCGGCATTGAAAGCTGATTTGGGATTGGTAATCCTATTAGGCTTGATCGTTGCATTGCCCGTTTCGCTGGCCGGATACTATTGGGCAAAATTTATCAGCAGAAAAGTGAACCTCACAGTAGAAGAAGAAATTAAGATTGAAGAGGATCCGAAAAGACTGCCGGGTAATATAGTCTCTTTTGCACCTATAATTATCCCAATCATCTTGATTGCTCTTAAATCCATAGCAGACTATCCAACACAGCCGTTTGGGAGCGATTTGATTTATCAGATTCTAGTATTTATTGGAAATCCTGTTATATCACTGTTAATGGGGGTTCTGCTGGCCTTTGCTCTTAAACAGAACTCTGGGGATTCTCATTTTGACTGGACCGTAAATGGTTTAAAAGAAGCGGGTGTTATTATTCTGATCACGGGTGCGGGGGGAGCATTTGGCGCGATTCTGCGGGCCGGTGGAATCGGTGATATCATCGGGGCAAGCTTATCCGATTTTCAGGTCGGAATATTATTTCCTTTTATTCTTGCGGCAGTTCTGAAATCGGCGCAAGGATCTTCAACAGTGGCTATTATTACAACAGCCGCCATAGTTTCACCCCTGCTTGAACCATTGGGCTTGTCATCTGAAATCAATAAAGCGCTTACTGTTTTGGCAATCGGTGCCGGGGCCATGACCGTTTCACATTTGAATGACAGCTATTTCTGGGTGGTTGCACAATTTTCGGATATGGATACATCCACAGCGCTTAAAAGTCAGACTATGGCCACACTGCTACAGGGTATAACAGGCATAACGATTATTTATACACTTCACTTAATCATTGGATAATACAAATTATTTTGGGCCTTTGTATTAAAAAAAGGAGAAAAAAATGAAAAGACGAGAGTTTTCTAAAAGTATTGTTTTGCTGGGTTTATGGGCTAAGGCAGGGCTGGCCGGGGACTTGGGAAAGACCTCGGAAAATCAAAAGAGTTTTTATGAAGAACCGGCTAAAAAATTACCCATACGACTATTTGATGTGGTTGTGGCCGGCGGGGGAACGGCCGGTATTTTCGCGGCGATGGCTGCTGCCCGGCAGGGCGCCAAAACGATGTTGATCGAAACGAAAGGCTATTGTGGAGGTATAGCCGTAGAAGGGGGTACCGCTATCCATAGTTTTTATAATCTTTACACCGCATTTGAAAATTGCACAAAACGTCAAGTTGTACAAGGAATCCCGGCTGAATTTATGGACCGCCTGACAGAAATGGGCGGTGCGACCGGTTACCCTGAAATGGAGACCGGCCTCGACTACGATTCTGTGTGCACGGCCATTGATACGGAGCTCTACAAACTATTGGCTTTTCGTATGTTAAAGGAAGCCGGTGTGTTCATTGCAGTCAATACCTTGCTGGCAGAGGCTATCGTGGAAGATTCCCGCATAAAGGGAGTGATTACGGAAAGTCGCTCAGGGCGTGAAGCTGTGATGGCAAACAGCTTTATTGACTCAACGGGCTATGGAGATCTCAGTGCCTATGTCGGTGCAGACTATGAAGTCCCTAACGATTACGACAGTTGCAACAGCTTTGGTTTCGCCAACGCCTCCATCGATGATTATTATAAATTTTTAAAATCAAATGATGCTGTGGGACAGGTCTGCCGGGGACCGCGCAGTGGAGAGGATAATAAATTTGTGCGTATGGGCGCTGAACAACTAAATATCCCAGGATTTGTAGACGAGGCGAAAAAGATAGGTTTGTCAATGGTAACCACTTCTGTTCGGGATAATTACCTGATGTATGTTAAATGTAATTATAAAGTTCCTGGAACGGTGATTAATCGTGATGACATAGCTCAGGCGGAAATCGAAATTCGCAACCGCATGGCAAAGGCTGCCGAACTTCTGAAAAAATATGTGCCCGGTTTCGAAAAGGCGTTTATAGCAAGAACCAGTCCGTCTTTGGTAATCCGCCGTGGTCGCCAGATAATCTGCGATTATGATATCACCCATGAAGATGTCATCGATGGTCGCCATTTTGATGACGATGCATTTGTCTATGGTTTTCATGATTTTGCACCGCGGTATCAGATCAAAGACGGCGGTACCTATGGCATTCCTTATCGGGCGCTCTGCGTAAAAGGAGTTGAAAATTTATATGCGATTGGTATGATGATTACCTCCGACCATCGCGCTCATATGTCTACGCGTAATACTGTGAGTTGTATGGGGCAGGGTCAGGCCGCCGGTACAGCTGCTGCCTTATGCGCAAAGAAAAAAATAGGTTCCCGCGACTTGAAATACACCGATCTGCGAGCACAATTGGAAAAAGGGAAGGTATATTTTGAAGGTTAACCAGGAAAGCGAAGAAGTAAACGGATAATTATACGATCACTAAAATGATCCTTATGAAAACACGAATATAGCAAAGGATCATTCGATAATTAAGATTAAGGAAAAACTTTCCCGTAGATTATACAGTTTGTGTTTATTACTTGTGGGTATAATTATACAATTAATTTTTAAGTTCACCAGACAGATAACAGGGGCCATTTATCAGCGAAAACCACAACTTCTGATTGTGGTCTAGTAAATATGTTTCATAGTTTAAGGAATTATTAAATGAATCTTAAATTGCACTATCCTGAATGGAATAAATATCAGTTTCAATGCAAACTTATAGATGTTCGTTTGTCTTGATACAAAACGAATCCGAGTTGTGCCGGATCAATTGATTGATATGATTGGATAAAAATCGATACAAATAAGTGTTATTTCCGGTGGCAAATAGGTGGCAAATGATGGTGTGGACACATATGGACAGTTATGGACAACTATGGACAAAACAATAGGTTGCGTTTTGGCTTCTCGGTCAAGTTTGATTGTTTGTTTTTATTGCACTTAACTCACTTTCTCGCGGACTGAAAATCCCAGTGTCCCCAGTTCCTTACCTGTTGGAAG
The DNA here is from genome assembly GCA_013202295.1 of Candidatus Zhuqueibacterota bacterium. Classification (GTDB taxonomy): domain Bacteria; phylum Zhuqueibacterota; class QNDG01; order QNDG01; family JABMRT01; genus JABMRT01. The sequence continues at coordinate 12,047 of JABMRT010000111.1, read as the reverse complement.
ACAGGGATTCTGGGAAGTGCCACTTTAAGGCCTGGAAAAACAATCCAGGCCTTTTCGTTTTGCTTCCAGAACCGAACTCAGTTAGATTGATTTGCAATCCTAGACTTATCGGCCCCGCTATTGTGGGTTCTCCTTGTTAGTGTATTATAAATATATTGCTTGATTTCATTTCACAATATCCTATATTTAAATAGGACCATCGAAAAATGGAATTTATTATGAAACACTTTTCAGAAAATAAAATCATGTTTATATTCTCAGTTATCATTACTTTCACATTCATCTGTTCCTGTTCTCAAAGAGAGAATGCACATTCAGAGAGTGCGCAGACTTCAAGCATTGACATGTTGGAAACATCCCTGCTTCTGAATAACTTTCGTCCTCAATCAATATATAGAATTCCCCGAACATCTGTTGAGAAAGCCAGATATCCTATTATTGATATGCATACGCATGCCTATGCTAAAAGTCCTCAGGATCTGGAGCAGTGGATACAGACCATGGATGCCAGAGGGATTCAGAAATCAATCATCCTAACCGCGGCCACCGGAGCTGAATTTGATTCGCTTGTGGATGTGTACGGCAAATATCCGGATCGATTTGAGTTATGGTGCGGATTCGATTATACAGGGTATAACGAACCCGGATTTGGCCCCGCGGCTGTAGCAGAACTTGAGCGCTGTGTTCGTGTGGGCGCGAGAGGTGTGGGGGAACTTGGCGACAAGGGGAAAGGATTGTATTACAGTAAACCTGCCAAAGCATGGGGCATGCACCTGGATGATCCACGGATGGATGTGCTACTCAAAAAATGCGGTGAATTGGATTTGCCGGTAAATGTCCATATAGCAGAACCGATATGGATGTATGAATCCATGGATTCGACCAATGACGGTTTGATGAATGCAAACCGATGGCGGCTTGATAATCAGCCAGACATTGTGGGACATTCCGAGATGATTGATATATTAGAGCGGGCTGTAAAGCATCATCCAAACACAATTTTTATCGCCTGCCATTATGCGAATTTATCTTATGATCTGTCCAGGCTGGGAGATCTTTTTGATCAATATCCCAATCTGTACGCAGACATTTCTGCACGTTTTATGGAAATCGGCCCGATTCCTCGTTTTGTATCCCGGTTTTATACAAAATACCAGGACCGTCTTTTGTATGGAACTGACTGGGGTACATCCTCCCGTATGTATGCGCTGACCTTCCGCATCCTTGAAACGCACGATGAACATTTTTACGGATTTGAATATGATTTCAACAATCATCACTATCCGATTCATGGATTGGGTCTGGAGGATAGGATTCTTCGCAAAGTGTACCGGTCCAATGCACTACGGATTTTAAACTAAATTCTGCCGCTTCCTGATTAGTGAGAGGGATGATGAAATCAAAAATTGAAAAAAACGCACTTCAGCAGGCAGGTCAGAAATTAAGAATTGAACCTGAAGAGAAGATGGGTGTGATTGTTGTAGATAACTTCCCCCGTTTGGGTTTATTGACTGCATTGCGTTTTATTGAATGGGTACAGCAAAATCCTGAAGGTGTGATCTCTCTGCCCACAGGTAAAACACCGGAACATTTTATTAAAATTGTGACCCAACTGCTTGAGACCTGGCAATCCTCAGATACTCGGGCCTTTTTAGAACAGAACCATCTGGATCCGGCATCTCGACCTGACATGTCAAAACTTCATTTCATCCAGATGGACGAATTCTATCCGATAGATCCCGGTTACCAAAACAGTTTCTATTATTATATCCATAAATACTATATGAAATTATTCGGACTGGATCCTCAAAAAGGATTGTTCATTGACGGTTCAAAAATAGGTCTTCCAAAGGGGTATGCTCTGGAAACGGTATGGCCAGAGGGGAGTGTGGATCTGTCCTTGCGATACCGCCATCCGGCGAGCAAACAAGAGACGATTCAGAAAGATGTGCTCCTGGCCATGGATCAATGGTGTTTCGAATATGGTGAGCAGATCCGGTCTCTCGGAGGGATTGGATTTTTTCTGGGAGGGATCGGACCGGATGGACATATCGCGTTTAATATCGCCGGATCCGACCATCATTGTACGACCCGTTTAACGCCCACCAATTATGAAACCCAGGCCGCGGCCGCAACCGATCTGGGCGGTATAGAAGTGGCCCGGCAGCGGCATGCCATAACCATTGGTCTTTCGACCATCACCAGTAATCCCGATTGCACAGCCATCATCATGGCCGCCGGGGAGGCCAAGGCACAGGTGGTCGCCGATGCCATTTGTCAGCTTCCCCATATCCGATATCCCGCAACGGCCCTTCATAAATTGCCCAATGCCCGGTTCTTTCTAACACAGGGCGCGTCTAAATTTTTAAAAGAACGTCAATTTCAATGCTTTCAACAATCCGGTGACATATCCGGAGAGATTAAAGAGAAGATCATCACCTCTCTCTCTCTGGCCCTGAAAAAATCCATCCAAAGTCTCTCTGCCAGGGATTGTGAACATGACCGATTTTGCCATGAATTGATTAAAAGACAGGAAATCACTTTTAAAAACTTCAGAGATCAGGCACACAAATATTTGGTCCAGAAAATTGAAAATGGCAGTCAGGTCCGGTTGAATACCCGTTTTTTACACACAGCACCACATCATGATGATATTATGCTGGGATATTTCCCTTATGCCGTCCGCCATATGCGGGACGCTTCTAATCAGCATACGTTTGCTTACCTGACATCGGGATTTACCGCGGTAACAAACTCATATGCCCTGTCTATTACAGAAAATCTGCAGCGCTTTTTAAAAAATCCCGAATTTAAAGAATTGATTCATGGGGGGTATTTCAATCCGGCCCGGGAAGAAACCCTGGATGATGATGTTTGGCGTTATCTCGACGGTGTGGCTGCTGATCGTCCATTTATGAAACGCGAAGGAGAAGCCCGGCGCTTTCTTCGGATACTGATGACGGTTTTTAATGAAGAAGATTCCTATAATCTTGAAGATCGGATGATCAAGCTGATCACTTATTTCAAAACACAATATGCTGGTAAAAAAGACCAGGACCATATTCAGAAAATCAAGGGCATGATTCGTGAATGGGAGGCGGAATGTTTATGGGGCTATCTCGGCATTGATCCCAAAGCGGTGAAGCATCTGCGCCTGGGCTTTTATCAGGGAGAACTGTTTACTGAAGAACCGACTCTTCATCGGGATGTGAATCCTGTTGTTTCCCTGCTCCAAAACGCTCACCCTGATGTGGTCACTGTGGCTCTGGATCCTGAAGCCAGCGGCCCTGATACCCATTATAAAGTGATGCAAACAGTTGCCAGTGCTTTGCAGCAGTATGAAGAATCATCGGGGCGCAGCGATATCGAAATCTGGGGGTATCGCAATGTATGGTACCATTTTGATCTCCATGAGGCCAACTGTTATGTGCCGGTTTCAATGAATATGTTCGCTGTGATGCAGAGTGCTTTTATCAATGCCTTTGTGTCTCAAAAGGATGCGTCATTCCCAAGTTATGCTTTTGACGGCCCGTTTTCAGGCCTGGCACAGAAAATTCAAGTTGAGCAATATGAATTACTGAAAACCTGTCTTGGACCTCAATTTTTCAATGATCATAAAAGTCCCCTGATCCGGGGTGCCCGTGGATTTGTCTTTCTGAAAAAGATGTCTTTGAAAGAATTCTACACCCATTCCCGCAATATCCGGGAATTGACAGAGTCCAAAATTGTTTTATAACGGATTGTAACAGTGAAGTGTGGGTCCTGTTAAACAGGATGCATCCCTTTCTCAAGACTGTTTCGTCAAAGTGAAAGAGAAAGAATCATGGAGGACATTCAATGGATGGTTCACAAATGAACATGCCCGATCCGGGCAAGCGGTTGTTGTCACTGGATTTATTTCGCGGCCTGACCATGTTCCTTCTGGTTGCAGAAGGAACCCATTTGTATAATGTGGTGATCAATCACACAACGGAAGGTTCGCTTCTACATATACTGGGTCAGCAGTTTCATCATCATCCCTGGAACGGTTTGCGTTTCTGGGATCTGATTCAGCCCTATTTTATGTTTATTGTGGGCGTGGCCATGGTTTTCTCCTTGGTAAAAAGGGAAGAGAGGGGAGATTCCCGCTTTCAGATCACAAAGCATATACTCATTCGCTGCTTGATACTCTTCTTTCTGGGTGTTATACTCCACTGTGGATACAGTGGTAAATTAGTTTGGGAATTGTGGAATGTGCTGACACAACTGGGATTCTCCATTCTCGTGGCCTATCTTTTATTCCGCCTGCCCTTAAAAATTCAACTCATCGTCTCACTGGCATTATTGGGGCTGCCCGAGGCTGTTTACCGCCTGTTCCCCATTGAAGGATTCTATCGGCAAAATTTCGGGTCCTGGATGGATATGCAGCTTATGGGTAAAATCAACGAAGGGGGATGAGTGGCTATTAATTGTGTTCCCACAGCAGCGCATACCATCTGGGGCGTGCTGGCAGGAAAGCTATTAATGTCCAATAGAAAAGACTTGGATAAGGTTAAAACGCTCGCTCTCTGGGGTTTGATCGGACTCATTGTTGGATATGGCCTGCACTGGACCGGCATAACTCCCATCATCAAACGTATCTGTACTTCGTCCTTTGTCCTGGTCTCCGGGGGATGGTGCCTTCTGACCCTGGCCCTGTTTTACTGGCTGGTAGATGTTCTCCAATGGCGGAAAGGTGACTTTTTTTTCTCAGTGGTCGGAATGAATTCCATTTTTATCTATATGTTCACCCAATTGCTGGGAAGCCAATGGCTCAATGGATTTGTGTCCATTTTTGCCTCAGGATTTCTGTCCTGGACCGGACTGGCGGAAGGAGGGATCCTTGCTATTTCGGCTTTGTCTGTACTCGGAATCGAATGGACTCTCTGTTACTGGCTTTATAAACATCGTATTTTCATCCGGATTTAAACGACGAATTCTGGGAGGAACAACATGACTCTGCAAATAGATCGAAGACGTTTCCTGAAAGCGAGTACGCTCATGGGGGCTGCCGCTTTGGTGTCTAACGAACTGTTAAGCTTTCCTATAAAAAAATCAACACTGCAAATCGGTATAATCGGTGTGGGTTTGAGAGGATCTGGACATTTGGAAAATCTCATTCGACGCAAAGATATTCGCATTCCCGCCATTTGTGATATCGATCCGGAGCGTATTAAAATTGCCCAGAATGCTCTCCAAAAAGCGAATCATACAAAAGCCAACGTTTATGCGGATGGAGATTATGCATATCGAAATTTGTTGGCCCGCGATGATCTGGATGGTGTCATTATCTCCACACCCTGGAAATGGCATTTTCCTATGGCCATTGATGCCATGCAGGCCAAATTGCCCCCTGGTCTGGAAGTAGGAGGTGCACAAACCATTCAGGAATGTTGGGATCTTGTCCAAACACATGAATCGACCCAAACCCCAATGATGCTTCTTGAAAATGTCTGTTACAGGCGTGATATTATGGCTGTTCTCAACATGGTACGCCTGGGCCTGTTCGGTGAGGTGATTCACTGCCGGTGCGGTTATCAGCATGACCTTCGCAACATCAAGTTTTATCCTGGTGTGTCTTTCGGAAGTGAGGGCAAACACGAAGCAGTGTGGAGAACCCAGCATGCTATTGAACGTAATGGAGATATCTATCCCACCCACGGACTGGGTCCGGTGGCCATGATGCTCAACATCAACAGGGGGAACCGGCTGACCGCTCTGACATCTATGGCATCCAAAGCCCGTGGCTTACATGAATATGTTGTAGAACACGGTGGTGAAGATCATTCCTATGCTAACATTCCGTTTAAACTGGGCGATGTGATCACCACAACACTCCAATGCGCCCAGGGGGAATCCATCGTGATTACTCATGACACCCAGCTCCCGAGACCCTACAGTTTGGGCTTTCGCGTACAAGGGACAAAAGGATTGTGGATGGTGGATGGAAATCAAATCTACATCGAAGGCATCAGCTCCGAACCGCATCAATGGGAACAGGCCCAGCCTTATCTTGATAAGTATGACCATCCGCTCTGGAAAAAGTACAGTCAAATGTCTGAAGGCGCGGGACATGGAGGTATGGATTTTTATGTGCTCAATGCATATGTGGAAGCACTGAAACGGAAAGCTCCCTTTCCCATTGATGTATATGACGCGGCAGTCTGGCGAGTGATTACACCACTGTCGGAAAAATCTATAGCCGAGGGTGGATCGCTGCAAAGCATTCCCGATTTTACTGAGGGCCGGTGGGAGAAAAGAACACCCGATTTTGCTGGGGGTGATATCTACTGATCGTATTATATTGATTGCCTAACCTATAGGATTTGACCATGGTTTTAAACACAGTTGACTGGATTATTATTGGCTCATTTTTTCTTTTTTCACTCATGGTTGGTTTGTATGCGGCGCGTTCAGCAGGAAAAAGCGCTGCTGAATTTTTCCTGTCGGGACGAAATATGCCCTGGTGGTTACTGGGCGTTTCCATGGTTGCCACCACATTTTCCACAGATACGCCTAACCTGGTCACGGACATTGTCCGCCAGGATGGAGTTGCAGGCAACTGGGTCTGGTGGGCTTTTCTTCTCACAGGCATGTTGACTGTTTTTGTTTATGCGCGGTTGTGGCGGCGTTCTGGGGTCATGACCGACCTGGCATTTTATGAACTCCGATACAGCGGCCGCATGGCTTCTTTTCTTCGCGGATTCCGGGCCATTTATTTAGGTGCATTTTTCAATATCATGGTCATTGCCATGGTTTCCCTCGCATTAATCAAGATCGGTGCGGTTATGTTGCAATGGTCTCCGGCAAAGACTCTCATTATAGCCTCTCTGGTCACGGTGGTCTACAGCACACTGGGGGGATTACGCGGCATCCTGCTCACCGATTTCTTCCAATTCATTCTGGCCATGATCGGATCCATTGGTGCGGCTATTATTTTGCTCCGATTACCTGAAGTGGGTGGTCTTCAAAATCTACTGCAGCATGAATCTGTTGCAGGCCACCTTAACCTGCTGCCTGACTGGAGCAATAATCAGGAGCTTTTTGTTCTGTTGATTATGCCTTTGGCTGTTCAATGGTGGAGTGTGTGGTATCCGGGTGCTGAACCCGGGGGTGGGGGATACATTGCCCAGCGCATGCTGTCTGCCCGGTCTGAATCCGGTGCTGCGAAGGCTACCCTGTTTTTTAATGTGGCCCATTACGCTTTGCGCCCCTGGCCATGGATCTTGGTTGCTCTGGCATCCCTTGTCGTGTTTCCCGATCTGGCTTCACTGAGAGAAGCTTTCCCGCACGTCGATCCACAGATCATAAAGCATGATCTGGCTTATCCGGCCATGCTGTCGAAACTCCCCAATGGATTTCTTGGCCTTGTCGTGGCCTCCCTTTTGGCAGCATTTATGTCTACGGTATCGACACAATTAAATTGGGGATCCTCGTATCTGGTTCATGATTTTTATCAAAGATTTATAAATCCCAAGGCCAGTGAAAAGAAACTCGTTATGGCAGGGCGTCTATCCACCATTCTGTTGATGATTCTCTCATGTTTTTTAGCTCTCGCCCTGGAAAACGCGTTGGACGCGTTTAAAATTCTTCTCCAGGTCGGCGCTGGTACCGGGCTCATTTACATCCTGCGATGGTTCTGGTGGCGAATCAATGCCTTCAGTGAGGTCACAGCTATGGTGGTATCCTTCGGTATGGCGTTATATTTTAAATTCCTGCATCCTCTCACGACTTTGCCTGAAATCAGCGATGCCGTTAAACTGGTTGTAGGAGTTTTAGTGACAACCGTAGCGTGGATTTCTGTGACACTGCTGACCCGTCCGACAGAACGAAAGACACTGCTTTCATTCTATCAAAAAATACAACCCGGTGGTCCAGGCTGGAAATCTATTCGAACCGAATTGGGAGAACCCGATCCCAACGGTCCGCAACCCTCTTCCCTACCCAATGGTATTTTGTGTATGGTATTGGGATGTGTGGCAGTCTATAGCGCTTTGTTCGCAACAGGGTACTGGCTTTATGGCCGGACAGGCCTGGCAAGCCTGTTGACACTGATTACGTTTGTTGTTGTGTGGACATTGTCCCGGATCTGGAAAAAAACGCTTTCAGTTCGAACCAAAGATACTTCATGATCCGCAAGGAACATAAGCAAGATGAAAGGGCACCCACACTGGTTGTTCTTGCAGCCGGAAGTTCCAAACGGTTTGGAAGGATGAAGCAGCTGGAATCATTTGGCCCCTCTGGGGAAGCCCTGTTGGAATACAGTCTGTATGATGCACATCGGGCCGGATTTGGAAAGATGTTACTTGTCATTCAAGAAGAAGCAGAGTTGGAGTTTGAAAATCACCTCTCCAAAAAAATAGGTGATCGACTTGATCTCTCTTATGTCTATCAAAAAACAGATAGCCTAACAGCTTCGAATCGATCAAAACCCTGGGGCACGGGCCATGCGGTTTTATCTGCTGCTTCCGAGGTCGAAGGATCTTTTGCCGTGATTAATGCCGATGATTTTTACGGCTTCGACGCATTAAAGAAAGTCGCAGACTTTCTGATTAATTCACTTGATTCTGCGATGACATCCTACTGTCTGGTTGGCTACAGATTGGCAGATACTTTGTCTGCCCATGGCCCAGTCTGCCGTGCTATATGTGAGATCAATTCAGAAAAACATCTTTTGCATCTGACGGAATACACGGATATTTTATATCAAGGACATCAGATTGTCTCCCGGATGGAACATGACCAGAATGTTCAACTAGAGGGTTCTCAAATGGTATCTATGAATTGTTGGGGATTTTCTCCTGATCTGTTCGACTATTTGCAATCACAATTTCATGAATTTCTCCAAGATTTTGGAAATGATTCTGGTCGGGAATTTTTTCTACCGGATGTGGTTAATCGATTGATCCAGAACGGCTCAGCCCAGGTGACTGTCCTGCCATGCCAATCCAGCTGGTTTGGCGTCACTTATGCTCATGAACAAGAACAGGTCATGATCAATCTCAAAGAATGCATTTCAAATGGACTCTATCCCTATGATCTCTGGAAGTAAGAAGTTGATATCTGTATTGTCCCAATTTCGTCCGGAGGGGGAGATTCAGAAAATCATCCCCATCCTGTCGGGACACATTCATCGAAGCTATCAGGTACTGACCGGTGAATCTGGAAATCGTCAATACTTCCTGCAGCAAATCAATCGCCACGTGTTTCAAAATGTACCCCACCTCATGGAAAATCTGGAGCGGATCATCAGTCATCTGCATAAGAAGCAATCCGCTGAACGAGAACGCCCGGTTCCCTCATTGATTGTCAGTCCTGATGGTACTAGTTTTGTCGTGGATGACGAAGGTGATTTTTGGCGGCTATTTCATTTCATCCCAAACAGCCACGTGCTTGATCGGGTCCGAACACCTGAGGAGGCATATGTGATTGGTCAATCATTCGGTGAATTTCTGAACCGTATGGCTGACTTTCCGGCTCCTCCTCTTCATGATACTATTCCTGATTTTCACGGATTCGGGAACAGGCTTGATACTTATAGGAATGTGCTAAAGCGAGATGCTTTTAAACGGGCTGGCCAGGTGCAATCAGAAATTGAATGGATTGAAACGATCCTGCCCTTGATGGCTGCGTGGGAATCCTTATTCGAGAATATCAACATTCCCTCGCGGATTACACATAATGATACCAAGTGGAACAATGTGCTGTTTGATGACAATAACATGCCGATTTGTGTCATCGATCTGGATACGGTGATGCAGGGACGGATTGCGTACGATTTCGGGGATGCTGTCCGCACCTCCTGCAACACGGGGCAGGAGGATGAGCCACAGCTTGAGAAGGTGGGCCTTGACTTGACACTGTTCCAAAGTTTTACAAAAGGATACCTTGGGCCGATCCGATCGATACTGACTGAGGTTGAACTGGACACGCTAATCTTCGCTGCGCAGCGCATGACATTTATTATCGGTTTGCGTTTTTTTACCGATTACCTGGATGGCGATACCTATTATCATGTCAAGCATGAAGGTCACAACTTAATACGGTCCAGAGCGCAGTTTCACTTATTTAAAAGTCTTCAATCGCATTCACAAGAAATTGAAGAAACAATACTTTCCATTTGGGAAGGACAGGACGTTCCAGTTTAAAATAGATGAAATAAATTCATTGAAAAAAAGGAGTGAAATATGCCATCATTAAAAATTGTTCCACAATATGTGTTCTTTGTCTTAGCTACCCTGATTCTGATTGTTATGGCATGTGCCAGCCGTCAGATGGTACAGATTCAACAAATGGAAACGGACATCATTCCAAAACCAATGGTCATGACGACCGATCCAGGCAGCGTTCATCTTACAGATTCATTTTCCATTTTATGTGATACAGACGATAAGGAACTGGAAGGACTTTCCAGTACCCTGTACGATTGGTGTAAGAAATTTCTGGATCTTGAGCTTCATCTGAAATCCACAAAACAAGCTTCAGAATCGAAACAAGCCATTCGTTTGACTCTCCAAAAGATGGACCCAGTGCTGGGAAAAGAGGGCTATCAACTCGATGTCACGGACAACGGAGTGACTCTGCAGGCAAATACAGGGGCGGGTTTGTTTTATGGGTTACAAACATTGATTCAGTTATTCCCTGCCACTCAAACAGAAAATGGCATTCAATATGAGGCTGTATTGCCCTTTGTTCACATCACAGACAAACCGCGTTTCTCTTGGCGCGGTATGCATCTCGATGTGTGTCGTCACTTTTTTCCAGTCTCCTTCATAAAGCGGTACATTGATCTGCTGGCCATGCACAAGATGAATACGTTTCACTGGCATTTGACCGAAGATCAGGGTTGGCGTATCGAAATCAAACAATATCCCCGACTCACAGAAATCGGAGCCTGGCGCGTGGACCGCGAGCATCAGAACTGGAGTGAGCGGACACCCCCTGAGCCGGGTGAACAGGCCACCTATGGCGGTTTTTATACTCAGGATGATATCCGGGAAGTGATAAAATACGCCCGGAAAAGATATATCACAGTGGTGCCTGAAATCGAAATGCCGGGTCATGCTGTGGCAGCCTTGGCCGCGTATCCCGAGTTGTCCTGTACTGGCGGACCCTTTTATGTGATGCCGGGTGGATACTGGCCAATCACAAATATCTATTGTGCAGGCAAGGATACTGTATTTAAATTCCTTGAAAATGTTCTGGAAGAAGTAGCCGCGCTTTTCCCCGGAGAATACATCCACATCGGTGGGGATGAAGCATTTAAGGACAATTGGGAGAAATGTTCAGATTGTCAGGCTCGGATCAAGGCCAATGGATTAAAAGATGAACATGAGCTTCAGAGCTATTTTATCAAGCGGATAGAAGAATTCCTCATATCGAAAAACAAGAAACTCATCGGCTGGGATGAGATCCTCGAAGGCGGACTGGCGCCCGAAGCCACAGTGATGTCATGGCGTGGAATGGATGGCGGGATCATCGCGTCGAAAGCCGGACATGATGTGGTGATGTCACCCACCACGCACTGTTACCTAGATTACTATCAATCCGAAGACCAAGAGGCCGAACCTGTTGCGATTGGTGGATACTTACCTCTGGATTCAGTGTACGCATTCGATCCCATGCCACCTGAATTGGAACCCTCCAGACAGCATCACATTCTTGGTGCCCAGTGTAATGTGTGGACCGAATATATGCCGAACGGAAATCATGTCGAGTATATGGCGTTGCCGCGTTTATGTGCCCTGTCCGAGGTTGTGTGGAGCCCAAGGGAGCAGCGTCATTACGAGGATTTCCTCAGACGCCTGAGTGTGCATTATAAGCGGCTGGATGCACTCGACGTCAATTATCGGAATCATGAAACGGGAAAGGCTGCGAAACCCACACCAAAGACATATTATAGTGAATAGTGGTTGATGGCAAAATAAACGTGCACCCCCAAAGGGGCTTGCATGGTTCAGGAATATTGTTTATTTTCATCGATTCATTGTACCTTTAACTGCAAAGATTGTGATGCTGAAAAAAAGCTT
>JABMRT010000110.1 GCA_013202295.1 Candidatus Zhuqueibacterota bacterium | reverse complement strand
TTTTGATTTGATACATCCTCTTTATAAGTCCATTGAGCCGGATACAACTCATAATAAATATCCAAAAAGGACACCTGATCATCACAGCCAAAAGTAGCCATGTTTGCTTTAACTTCGAATGGCTGATCGTCGGCAAAAGAAATTTCAAAGGAAATCAATAAAAAGAGAATACTGAATACCTTTAAAATTGCTTTTTGATATACTTGGAAATTCGACATGAGAGAGCTCCTTATAAAGAGAAAAACAGAAGGGGTTGAACACGAAGTTCAACCCCTTCTGAAATTTGTTACACCTTCTTATTCAATCGGTAATAAGCGATCTTAGAAACCGATTTTAATTGAGAATATATTGCCACTATCAAAATATTCTCTCTGATTGAAGGCATAGTCAATCCAGAAATCAACGCCACCGGATTTCAGGTGAACGCCTGCACCAAACGACGGTCCGAAAATATAATCATAATCGGAATCCATATCAAGTCCCATTGTATATCCGGCACGAATGAAGGCGAGATCTTTAAAATTAAATTCCCCACCAATCGTGTTTTGATCATGCTGGAAATTGTTATTCTGGAACAGATAGGAAGCCGTAACGCTTCCGACATCCGATACTTCAGTCTGATAGGCCAGTGCGATTTCAACCTGAGAGGGCAGTTCGAATTCGCCGGCTTCAATTTTCAGATGGCTGACTGCAACCTCAGAATTGGCATTTGTTGCCTGGCGATATAAACCAGGACCACCATACTTCATATTCGGACCAATGTGCTTGATAACCACACCCAGAAGCAGACCTTCAAGACCGCCCACATTCTTATACTGAATACCCGCGTCAATTGAGACACCTGTTGCAGACGCGCGTGGCAAGCGTTCAGAAATCACATTCATATTGGTACCAAATGCAACTTGATCGGTCAGCTGCTTGGCATAGCTGAGTGACATCGTAAAAAAGGTCGGTGAAAAAACTTCACCGGTTCCATCCGGTTGATCAGCAGTAGTCACAGCAATCTCGCCTATATTCAGTGCTTTGATTGATGCGCCCATTACGCCGAAATTACCCATTTCCACGGCCACAGCACCATAGCTCACACCAATATCTGCGATCCATGGTGTGTATGAGAACATGGCATTGGCCTGGGTCGGCATTTTTGCCAGTCCTGCCGGATTCCAGTAAATAGACTCTACGCCTTCACAGAACGCAGCGGCTGCTCCACCCATGGCAAGATATCGAGCGCCAATCGGAATGAGCAGTTGAACACCCGAAGATGTGCCCACCCGATTGCCTCCGCCGGCGAACGCAGCCGTGTTGACGAGCAAGCACGCCAACAAGACAACGGCAAAGATTTGAAAACGTTTCTGTATCATCACAGTTCTCCTATCTTGATTAATTCAAAGGCATCCATCACCTTATGATTCAGAAGCTGGTTTAGTAAATCTCGATGAATTCGGCTTCGCGAACAACAGCCAGTTTCAGAATCTTGACCTTGCCCAGATCGGGCATGTCAATATGGATGATATAAATGCCGCTCGCCACCGGCAAACCATTATGGTTTCTCAAATCCCACTGCGTAAATTGTGTCTCATCATCTTTGTCTATCTTCGTCACAAGGTTTCCAGCCAGGTCAAAAATACGGAACGTGGCTTGTGGCGGAAGATGGTTGAAACTGACAAAACGATTAACAGCCGTCTGCTCGCGCGGATTCATACCATAATACGGGTTCGGATACACATTAATTTTTTCAACATCAGCCTTTGCCGTTAGATCACTATACGTGGGTGCTGCTGAGTCAAACGAGTATGTATCCTTTGACGAATTGGGTTTATTTGTCGTCATCATGATCTTGTTACCAATCGGCGGACCACCCCCCAAATAATCCACAAATACCGTTGCGGTCACTGTCGGATAATAGTGAGGATTTGCAGGACCACCCCACCCTGTGTTCGTAGGCGGTAAATAGAGAGCACCTGCGGCTATATAATCCGCTTCAAGAGCCGGATCATAATTCCCGTCAGTTGAAATACATCCATAGATGGGTTCATAGGCTGGTTTGCCAAACAGTACATCCACACCTGTGGTATCCCATGCGCCATATCCATCTACTTCTAACGAATCACCAAAACCCTCATCAAATATCATGGGGTACATCCGCTCTTTTTCGCCAGTAGCGAAATTATGGCGCCACAGAGCGAACGGGGCTTTGACAGGCATGATTGCTTCAGTGGTATACTGCCAAACCAGGGATTCTGTGGTGAAATCAAATTCGAAATCATCCATACCCCAGGTACCGAATCGGTCAAAATCACGGGCGTATGGGGGTAGGTTGTAATCACCTTCCCGGTTACTCAGAATGTAACCCGTAGAGCCCAGACTAAATTCAACAATGGAGACACCGTCATCCACGATATTGTAGTCTGCGTCTGTTTCATAGACCCATTTCAGACCCGGTGCAGGACCAGAGACTTTGAGCAACAAACCATCGACAATCAAATTCTCATCGTCATTGACCTGATTGGTTTGTCCGGCAAGGAGAACTTCATCCAAAGTGGAATCAATGAGACTCCACGTAACAGCACCCTCCTCATCTTGCTGGAATGTCACATGGTACGTATTTCCAGTCGTTTTCGTGGGATCAAACACAATGGCTACAACCGATCCATCACTCGGACCCTCATGTGAGACCGCCAGTGTATCGCCATCTACATGAGGTAACCGTTCGCCCGGATTACGACTTTGCGGAACGGCCTGCTTGATCAGAGGAGAACACTCAAGTGAGTGTATGGGCACACTCCCATCGCCATTGTAACTGTAAGCTGTTACGGCAAAGTAATAAGAAGTCCCATTCACAAGATTACCACCTTTAAGATAGTCTTCTTCAATCAGATAGGACCGGCGTAGACCCGAATTAAGGCCTAACTGAACAGGAAGTTCGAGAATTTGACCGGAACTCTCATCAAATGAAGCATCCTTGATGGTTGTGATTTCATTAATGACATCAAAAGTGGCAATTTTCTTTCCCATAGAAAGGGGTGAAGATGGAGAAGGAAGCACATACACGTTGTACCCCTCAAATGCATACCCTTTCTGCACGATTTCTTCGGTTGCCATGACTGCAGCCGAGTCAGAGCTCCAGTTAAGGAGCACTTTTTGATCGAGATTAGTTACTTTTAAAATAGGGGCAGATGGGGGTTTTGCTAATTCAAAGAAGTTATCATAGGCATACTGTGCCGAAACATCATTGAACTTCATCACTGAAATACTTGACAACCGGTCTGAACCGAGACCAGCCACAAACGCGATAACCACTTCCTGGGTGTCACCCATCGCCATGGTGATCGGCCCGGTGATCATCTGTGCACGGCGGTCGCCCGCAGGAAGCAGCACACCATCATTATCACCCGTTTTTGTCACAGGATCTCCAGAAAGTGGATAAGCGGTCGGAGTACCGGCATTGTCTGTAAAGGTTGTCGCTGCGCGCGGCAACAATCCATTCATCAGATTGTACCACTGAGTGGTTCCCGCATAGACCTCAAGATCAGGATCGCCAACGGCACTGCCCGCTGCAAAGTAATTGAATTTGGTCATGCCCAGGTTCGTGTAACCGGTAATAATCTTGCCACCAAAGATGGCCTCATCAGCCGGATCACCGGTTTCCACAATCGGACCCTGAAGGAAATCATAACCCGCTGCAGGAGGGGCAAGGTTAAAAGAAACAAACTTCGCATCCAGCGTGACAGAGTTATAGACATACATCATATTGAGTGTGGTGTCACATCCAACCAAATCATCACCGGCCTCACCCAAATCCGGATCGTTCCAAACCGCAAAGTACATGCTGTCTACTGTCGCATCATTGGGTGTATCCGATGTACCCTTGTAGATGACTTTATATTTCTTAAAAGCCACACTACCAAGAGCATCCGTACGGTTGTAGCCCCACATCGTAATCTGTACTTCCATTCCGATGGGAGGAGAACCATACAGCCCTAATGTGCGGCCTTCATTCAGGTCATTGGCGACAAACCAAATCACCTGATCCGCATCTGCCAGACCGGGTTTTTCATCCCCATCCATGATGCCGTTGCCATTCTCATCATAGAAAGGGGCGCCTTTTTCCCAGGGCCACTCTTCCCAGTCTGTGGCATACTGCTCACGAAGATCTTCAACATCCGCGTCACTCATGTCATTGATACCCGCTTCTACCATCTCGGCGGCATCCTGACGTAAATCAGCGGTTTCATAATCTGCACGAATTCTCCAGATTCGCACATCAGACGCATCTATATCTTCAGAAACGCCTTTGCTTAAAATTTTACCTCGGATCAAACCGGTTTTATAGGTTGATCCGCCGACACGCAGTTCGGGCTGCTGGCCGTCTTGGACCATACCACCCCAAAGCATACCTTCTTCATAGATCACGCCCGCGCCGTATGTGCCGCGCGGAAAATAAATACCATTTCCACCGGTATTTGGATTGTGCGCGGAAGTACCGTCTGAATAGATCCAGTATGCCAACGAGTTAATATTCAACTGGGTTCGCGTTGGGGTCCCCAGTGTTTTTGCGACTTGATTTAAATAATCCGTGCTGATGCTGGCGTTGGAATGTCCAACAAAGAGTGCGAGTGCGAACACCGCCAGCAGACAGGGGATTATCCATTTCTTAATACTCATTGTATCCTCCCGATTTGGGTAAGAAAATCGATCTTATTGATACAGAATTTTAGACCTGTCCGAAATTGGGAAACGGATGGGCCCATACTTCCCGGCATTATTTAAACTCGATCAATACACCGGCACGGATCTGACGCGGGGTTCCCCAAATGTCGGATCCATTGAAATCCTGCAGGTAATAATGCTGACGGTTTAAATCATTGATGGCATGATACAGCTCTTCGAATCCCTGGCCGCCCTGTGCCGAGATGACGCTGCCGCTCAGCGATTCATCATTCAGGAAGCCATCATTATCCGTGCCTGTACGCGGGAATATGTTGATCACGTTTTTAGCATTCAACAGATTTTGTGAGTACACATAGAAATTCAGATCAAAACGTCCTACATTGACGGTTTTATCCAAACGTGCATCCATTGTAAATACCCACGGTGTGGTGGAAGAACCGATCGGCTCAAGCGGATAACGGAAGCGTGCATCCCGGTCACCAAGAGTGGCGCCGATAGACACATCATTTTGACCCAAACCACCTGTACTCAGTGTATAGGGGTGACCGCTTGAGAAATTAAACATCATGTTCAAGCCGGATCTCTCTAAAATTTTGCCGCCATCACCCTCACCAAACCGGTAGTCCACACTGAAATTTCCGCGATGTGTGTTATTATAGTAAAGCGGTGTGATGATGCTGATCTGTTCCGTGTTCTGCTCAAGAGAGGCACTGGCCTGATTGAAATAGGAACCTGTACCCCTTGCCATGGAAAGCGTATAATTCACAAAACCCTGCACGCGGGACGTACGACGCAGTGTGAACCGCAACTCAAATCCCTTTGTGGTTGCGAAGTCACCATTGGTCGTGATGTCATAAACTGTGGCTTCGGCATCAGAATTCGTGAAAACACGCTGGGCCTGAAGCTGATCCTTCACATCTTTGTAGAAAATGGTTCCTTCCAGGGCCGCAGTGTTTCCAAGCACCTGGCTGAATCCAACTTCATACTGAGTGGTTCGTTCCGGCCGCGTGGAATATGCTGTGGGCTCCGGATAGAAAAATCCACCCGTCAAATGGGCCATGGTCTCAGACTGACTGACATAACCATTTGTCAGATTCGGCATCTGGATAAATTTGCCCCATTGCATGTGGAACTTGGTGTTATCCGTAACCGGGAAGCCGAATCCGAGTCTCGGGCTCACTGCATGAAACGCGTTCATCCAGCGCCAGCCGTCCATATCAACTTCAAGATCTTCAACACTCACTGCAGGATTTGCATAATTCTTTGGCTCGAATTGATGCATCCAGTAGTAATCATAGCGCAAACCGGCATTCACAACCAGATCGTTCCATTCATACCGATCCTGCAGGTAAAGGGCACCGATTTGAGGATGTCTGGCCTTATCAAACTCACTAAGACCTTCATCACCCTCATTGCCCAGCTTGTCATAGCCGTAGGTGCCATTGTCAAGCGATTTAAGATACTTTTCCAACTTGACTGGATCGGTGACCACATCGGGTGCCGTTCTCAGGTATTGATATGGACCTTCTGCTGTGAAACCGGCGAATGCTTTCAGGGTCCAGTATTGCACATCGCCACCGAACTGTAACTGATGGTGCTTGAATTGATGCGTAAAATCAACCTTGCCGCCAATATAATTACGTTTCCATTGAAGGTAATTGGTCTGGATATCACCGTCTCTATCAAACGGAAACCCATAGATGTCATAATCACGAGGATCCTGATAGTAATTATTGAAAGTGATTCCGTGTGCTGCGTTGGCTGTACTGTCGCGATATGACCAGTAATCTTCTTTCATGAAAGGATCATATTGCTTGTTCCGCGCATCATAGTAACTGACGCTGACTTCATAAAAAGTCTTCGGTGAAAGTACATGCGTCATTTTCGCAGTGATTGTCGCGTCACTATTTTCTGTGACGGGAAATCGGTTGGTGTTGAACATACGCATGAGCGGGAGCAGGTTGCTTGAGAATTTCCGGTAACTGCCTATTCCTGATACACGGAGTTTGATGTTCTTTAAATCGGCAGTTAGCACGAGGTTGCCAGTATATCGATTGTAAGATGCGCCAGTGGGAACCACACCGCCGCCCCATCCAATTGCACTCACAGAATCGCCTGCCTGACCGCCCCGAAGACCGGTATCAACCAGATTCATTGCAGAGCCATCATCCAGAAGCGTTTCTCCATGAACAATATCGATGGGCTCCCAGAAACGCTGGTAACGATCGCGTTCGAAAAGATTTTCACCGGCAACAAAGAAGCGATACTTTTTGCCGAGACCCGGAATTGGACCGCTTGCGGTTAATGTATAATCAGAATAACCATAAGAATAGGTCCCTAGAAACTTTTCGTTAGATTTTGCGAAATTATCGGTTTCTGCGCGAAGGCTAAATTTGTAGTCCGGGCTTCCACTCCGGATAGCCATCGCAATAACAGCCGAGTTGGCGCCTCCGTACTGGGCCGTATAACCACCGGCCTGAACCTGCATCTCTTCAAGAGCTTCAGGAATAACCGTACCCCGGTTATCTCCGGTGACCACATCACGAATCGCGGCACCGTCGATGTAGGTCATGACTTCATCTTCACGACCACCACGGATATACAGATTGTTATCCTGAAGAACAGTACCTGGCTGAAGCAAAGCCACGGCATTCACGCCGCGAAGAGGAAGATTTGCAAAATCATCTTCAGTGAATACCCGGCTTGCATTGGTTGATGTTTTCTCAATCAACGGCCTCTCGGCAATAATTGTGACACCTTCTGTGGCAAATGCTTCAGATGTCATCTCAAAATTCAGCCGCGTGGTTAATCCGATACTGATTTTTACTTGCTGAATTTCGACCGGGCCGTATCCCATATAGGTGACTTTAAGATTGTACATACCTACTGGAACATTTAAAATCATATATTCACCGTTCTCATCCGTTGCGGCACCCCAAGAGGTTTCGACAACGAGAACGTTGGCACCCATGAGGGGTTCCCCTGTCTCTTGATCAACAATCGTCCCAGAAACACGACCCGCTGTTTGGGCCCATCCGGTGGCTGTCATGATAAAGAGCGAGAGTACCAAAGCCAAAATGAAACATTTTCGATGCATAATTGCCTCCACGATTATTCGAGGATGAACATGTGTAATAATCACACTATTCATTAATTAGTTTTGCAACTGATAGATCGTCATCTGGTGAACCTGTTACGACAAAGGTATATTTCGTTTGAGCGATTACCTCGTCTGTAACTGTTTCAGCAATTTCATAAGTTGTTATTGTTGTGTCCACAGTAACTGACCAAGAATATAACAAATCGATAGTTATCGGCCCCGAATAAAGTTCCGTCTTATCAATATTCCCAGCTACTCCTCCTAAATCAAATTCCGCTCCGGAACTATCCGTAACGGTCACTTCCATAGAAGGGGAAAACATCTGCGCAACAACAACGAATGCGGTTGTATCAGAGAGCGGCGTATAAGTATGCGTATCGCGCTCGCGATTAAAAATCAGACCATCTTCATTAATAAAGACAGTCCCCTTAAAATCGGTTTCAATAAAATTGGTATCCAAAACATCATCCACCGTAATGACACGGTTGCCTGCATTCACCTCCATATAATCGCTGGTTTCACCAGATGCCAGTGTGGCTTTCAAAGAACCATCCACTGACACAGCTACCGGATCTCCGCCGATTAATGTGTTCATAAAACGAACTGAAGCTTTAAATTCAGGCAATGGAGGTGCTTCAGAGGGGAGTTTTACACAGCCGACTATGAGAATCGCAACAAACACGATCAATAGAGTGCCTGCGTAGAAAAACTTGCTCATTTTCATAATGTCTCCTTTCTCACTCCTGCATTGAATGAGATCTTTTTACTCTTCTCCACCTGCAAAACAGAAACTTCATCCATCACAATCTTTACAACATCTATCTTCTTTCACAGCTTGTTGTAAATCACCCCCTCTCTTCTATACTATTTTTAGTATCAGAATATATTTTTGAATTTTCATTTTTTAGAAACACTCTGCATCAAATCATCTTCATGTTTAATTTAACTAAAACTTTCTTCCATTCACAGAAGAAATTAACCTCTTAAAGAAAATATTCTTCTTTTTATATTTTTTTTAATTTTCTTATGTTATCGGTGAGGTATGTTACAATTAAATTCAATCGAAACAAAAAAATCATCGCAATACATTCTTGATTCATATTGAATGTCGCAATGATTTTTAATAACCTCTCCCCTTACTTATCCAGATATTTTTGTATGATGGTTTTTTCTAGACAAAACCACTTTTTCAAAGTAGTAAAGCCCCTGCAAATTTAGATCAACAGATGGCCTTTTTTTCAAATCGGATACGAGAGAAATACTTCAATTTTACTAACTATCGGTAAATAATAGCAAATGATTTCATTTTTGTCAAGCTGTTTTATTTATATTTATTGAGATTATGCCATCTCCTATGCTCTGGATTTTCTGCGTGCCTCTTGTTTGTATTGGTAAACGGGTTCTGATTGTTTTTCAAAAACCTCTTTGGATATCCTACAAGTAGTGATATCTTTCATAGAAGGCAATTCATACATAATATCCATCAGGGCTTCTTCCATGATGGAGCGTAAAGCACGCGCACCCGTTTTCTTCTTTATAGCCATCTTAACCACTTGCTTAAGTGATGCATCATCAAATTTCAGTTTCACACCATCCATCTCAAACAGCCGTTCATACTGCTTAACCAGTGCATTATTCGGCTCGATCAGAATGCGATACAATGCCGATTCATCAAGTTCATCCAGTGAGGTAGTCACAGGCAATCGTCCGATGAGTTCAGGAATCAGTCCGAACTGAAGCAAGTCATCTGGCTCCACATTTTTGAAAACCGCTCCTGGTGATAGTTTTGAGTTTTCACGGATGACCGCACCGAAACCCATCGTCTTCTTACCAAGCCGGCGCATGATGATTTTCTCAAGTCCCTCGAATGATCCGCCACAAATGAACAGGATATCCTTAGTGTTGATATTGATCAGACTTTGTTCGGGATGTTTCCTTCCGCCTTTCGGTGGAACAGCGACCATTGACCCTTCCAGGAGCTTAAGTAACCCCTGCTGAACACCCTCACCAGAGACGTCACGAGTGATGCTGGATCCCTCATCCTTCCTGGCGATTTTATCAATTTCATCGACGTAAATAATACCCTTTTCTGCGCGCTCGATGCGATGGTCCGCAGACTGAAGCAAACGGACAAGCACATTTTCCACATCCTCACCGACATAACCTGCTTCGGTCAATGTAGTCGCATCAGCAATGGCAAAAGGCACCCGAAGGAAGCGTGCGAGCGTTTGCGCAATCAAAGTCTTGCCTGTACCAGTAGGACCGATCAAGAGAATGTTGCTTTTCGTGAGTTCCACATCATTTAAGGACTGTTCAGAATCCACTCTCTTGTAATGGTTGTAGACAGCCACAGCAATAGACTTTTTGGCTGCCTCCTGGCCAATGACATACTTGTCCAACTCTTCCTTGATTTCATATGGTTTAGGTGCTGGCTTGGCAATATGCAATGAACGGTCAGATAAATCTGTGCGGATTATCTCTTGTGCATAATGGACACACTCATTGCAGATGTTCACACCCGGACCTGTGACAATCGCATCCACTTCTTCAGAAGACCGGCCGCAAAACGAACAGGAATACTTTCTATCCATGCCCTATTTCTCCTTCTTGGATTGCAGATCAGGGCGACGAGCCAGGACCTCATCAATAATGCCATAGGTCTTGGCATCTTCGGAGGACATAAAGAAATTCCGATCCGTGTCTTTCTCTATTTTTTTTAGGGATTGTCCGGAATGTTTGGCAAGCAGTTCGTTCAGTTTCTGGCGAATATAGAGGATTTCGCGGGTTTGAATTTCAATGTCGGATGCCTGGCCCTGTGTACCGCCCAAAGGCTGATGAATCATGATACGGGCATGTGGCAGAGCGGAGCGTTTACCGGTCGTTCCGGCGGCTAACAAAAAGGCCCCCATGCTGGATGCCTGACCCATGCAAATCGTGGCAATATCAGGCCGTACATACTGCATCGTATCATAAATGGCCATACCGGATGAAACATATCCTCCCGGCGAGTTAATGTAAATAAATATGTCTTTTTCGGGATCTTCCGCTTCAAGAAAAAGTAACTGGGCAATGACAAGGCTGGAGATGGTGTCATCAATTGCCGTACCGATAAAAATAATTCGTTCTTTTAATAGGCGGGAATATATATCATAGGCGCGCTCACCCCGGCCTGTTTGCTCAACAACGATTGGAACCAGACTCATAAGCAATTCCCCCATCACGGCATAATGATTGAAGATTTATTGGATTTGGATTTCTTAACTTTTACTTCTTTAATCTTGATATGTTCTTTCAAAAAACGCATGGTTTCTTCTTCAAGCATTTGATCTCTCAAGCCATGCTTTCTGCCATGATCCTTAAAAAGGGCACGTATTTTTTTCTCATCTTTGGGACTGGCGCTGGCAGCTTTGTCAATCTCTTGCTCAACCGCTTCATCGGTAACTGTGAGGGATTCTTCTTCTGCAATTTTATGCAAGAGCATTTCCCATTTCAAATTCCAAATCACACCTGCGCGATTCTCTTCTTTATATTGTTTCTCATCCACGTTGGCCTGGGGATTTTGCTGATACCTTTCCCACAAGGAATTTAAAGAATTTTCAATCATGGATGGCGGCAGTTCAAAATCATTTTTCCGTATAATCTCGTCAGCGATACGATGACGAAGCAGCTTCTCTGAATTCTCTTCATGCTGCATTTTTAAATTGGATTCGATTCTATCCATAAATTCCTGGACAGTTTCTACTTGTCCGACTTTCTTCACAAAAGCCTCATCCAGTTCGGGCAGGCGTTTTTCTTTAATCGTTTTAACATGAATAGAGTAAAGTTCCTGTGCGGGATTGGGATTCTGCTCGCTCTGAGGGGAGGTCACAGTAAAAGGACGATCTTCCCCAATCTTGATGCCGACAAGCTGATCACCCACCTGATCCCCAAGAGGTGGCTGTCCGAGCATCATGGATCGATCTTCCCACTTTTGGCCGATAACTGGCACACCTGTTGTATCCAGCTGTTGGATATTTCCCTCTACAACATCACCCATCTTCGCGTCACCTTCAACGTCGATAAATTCGGCATTTTGATGTCTTAATACCTCGATAATATGATCCACATCCTCTTTGTGAACTGGATAGATCTCTTTCTCAACTTTAAACCCTTTATAATGACGCACTGAAATCTCTGGCCTGACTTCCACCTCGGCCTTGAAAGAAAAAGAGTCGGGATCTTCAAGGGATATCTCTGACGCATCTTTAATCATACCTACTGAAACAACCGGAATATCTTTCTCATGCACGGCTTTCGCAAAAAATGTCTGAACGGCATCTTCGGTAACATCCGCCTGAATGGAAGGGCCAAATTGCTTGAGTACGATATGAATAGGCGCTTTTCCTTTGCGAAATCCATCAAGACGGGCTTTATTTTGGTAGGTGGAAATGGTTTTTTGAATAATAGGTTTCAGCTCATCCGCTTCAACCTCAACCTTAATCTCCATTTTCCATGACTTTAATTCATTTACTTCAGCTTTCAATATATCTCCTGGTTGATTAAACTTGGTGCGAGAGAAGGGACTCGAACCCCCACGTCCTACGGACACTAGATCCTAAGTCTAGCGCGTCTACCAGTTTCGCCACTCTCGCATTAAGTTTGATAATATAAGGATATTATACATTGAAATCAAATGACTTTATCTAAATATCGATGCTGGTATTCGTCTCTGAATGCCCTCTTTATTTTTCATCCAATTTCCTTTTTTCTGCCTCTGAGTCAATGACGATACGGACTTTTTTGATTCGCTGCCGCTGCACTTTCTCAACAATAAACGTGTATTGTTTATATTGGATTGAATCCTTGTCTTGTGGAATTTTCCCCAGTTGACTGAAGATAAATCCACCCAAACTCTCAAAATCTTCTTCTGTAGGCAGATCAAGATCCAGTTTCTCATTCAGATCTTCGATATCGATCTTTCCATCAGCACTCCAGGTCTGATCATCAATTTGTTGAATCAGAGATATTTCCCGGTCATACTCATCCCGAATATCACCCACAATCTCTTCAATGACATCCTCAAGTGTGATCATTCCGGCCGTGCCCCCGTATTCATCAACCACGATGGCCATGTGAATCCGTTCTTTCTGAAATTCCCGAAGAAGTTCATCAATCATTTTTATTTCAGGTACGAAATAAGGCCTGCGCACCATTTCGGTCAACTTGGGCAGCGCTTTGCCCTTGTTCATATATGGTAGGAGATCTTTCACATAGAGGATGCCAATCACATTGTCCACATTTTCATTATATACCGGGATTCGGGAGTGGCCTTTTGCCTTCACAATCGCAAGCACTTCTTCAACCGATGTCGTTTGATCAATACAGATCATGTCCATACGCGGCACCATAATCTCTTTTGCGAAGGTCTCACGAAATTCAAAAATGGAATGTATCATTTCCCGCTCTGCTTGATCGAGTGTTCCTTTCTGTTCACCCACTTCGATCAGCGCCCGAAGCTCATCTTCATTCACAAAAGGCACTTCCTTTTCATATCCCATCAATCGATTGATCGTATTTGTGATCCATTCAAAAACCAATGTAACAGGCGCAAGAAAATAGACCACCATTCGCAACGGGATGGAAACCAAAACCACAAATCGTTGTGAGGTTCGAATGGCGAATATTTTGGGCGCAATCTCACTAAAAAGAAGGATTGATAACGTCACCACACCAATGACCAGAAATACGCCCCAGTCGGCCATACTCTCTTCAGGCAGCAACCGGCTGGATAAAAGTGCAGCGATCGTCGCGGCTGCCACATTCACAATGGTATTGCCAATGAGGATTGCAGAGAGCAGACGTCGCGGATTTTCAAGCAACTTTACAACACGGGCTGCCGATTTCGATTTATTTTTTCGCTCCCGAAAATGCCGGATATCCGCTTGTGATAATGAAAAATATGCAGATTCAGAACCTGAAAAGAAACCAGACAAGAACAGCAGAATCACATATAATATAACGGATGGCCATAAGTCAGCTTCCAAAATTAAAATGTCCTCCTTTGGTAATGTGACTGGAAATGATAATTTTTCATATGAGTATATCGCTGTATTTGGATAAGTAATTTTCTTCTTTGGCTTTCATTTTTTTCTTCTGGGCAAGATCTTGATCATCATATCCCATAAGATGGAGAACTCCATGGATAATCAATCGGGTGATTTCTCTGCGAAAGGATTCACGATAAAAGGCTGCCTGTTCTTTTGCACGATCCACACTAATATAAACCTCGCCCCATAAATCATCGGATTCGTCATCAAGGGGAAAAGCGATCACGTCTGTGGGATAATCGTGATTCAAATAATTACGGTTCAGGTTCTGAATGTGTTCATCGTCCACAAAGATGAGGGACAGGGATCCCTTTTGCTCATAAGCCTCATCTGAGAAAATGCGCCGGATCAGCTTAAGAACCGCTTTTTCAAGAACAACAAATTTAGTGGTAGATTCAACCTGAACCTGAAAGGCTTTCTTACTCACCATCTTTTTTAATCATCCCCTTCGTGGAACCCTTGGATTCCTCAATTTCAGGATACTCCACCCGTGCATGGAAAATCCCGGCTAAAATAATCAGAAAGCTCTCTTTGATACGCTGAAGATCTCGTAGAGTTAATGGTGACTGATCCAGCTCACCCGCTTGAAAACGCTCATCCACCAGGTCTTCGATCAATCCCTTCAAGCGGCTATGTGTGGGTTCCTTTAGTGTACGGGATGCCGCTTCAATTGAATCTGCCAGCATCACAATTGCCGCCTCTTTGGACTGGGGCAACGGCCCGGGGTATCGGTAATCTGTTTCATTAACCTCTTCTGCTAATTTTTTATTCAATGCCTTTTGATAAAAGAAAGCCATCACTGATTTTCCGTGATGTTGTTCCATGATGTCCCGGATGGCTTTAGGCAATTTATATTTGCTTGCCAGATCAATCCCCTTTTTTACATGGTTGCTGAGAATGAGTGCGCTCATACTGGGAGCGAGCTTGTTATGGGGATTTTCACTGCCCATCTGGTTTTCAACGAAGTATTCAGATTTTTCAAGTTTACCAATATCATGATAATAACATCCGACGCGCGCGAGTAAGGAATTGGCATTCACGGCCTGTGCTGCAGCTTCAGCCAGGTTCCCTACCAGAATGGAATGATGATATGTGCCCGGTGCCTCAACACTCAATCGTTTTAACAGGGGATGATTTAAATTTGACAGCTCAAGAAGAGCAAAATCCGTAGTGATATCAAAAACAGATTCAATTAATGCCAGGATTCCATATGCAACAATGGGAGTAAAAAGTCCATTTAACGCTCCGAACTGCCAATCTACAACAATTTGTCGAATCGGCAAATAACGGAGTAAGCCCAGCATTGTGATAGCAAGAACCTGCGCGCCAATCATATAAAAAACAGCCTGAACCAATTGGCCGCGAGTACGAACGCGTTTGATAACGAGAATGCCGACTACTCCTGTAAAAAAAGAAACGGCCATGAGATTGAACTCATTACCCCAAATCGCACCCACGAGTAAACTTAATATGGCAGTACCTGCAAAAGCAAGTTGCATATTAAAAATCGAAGCCAGTAACATTGCCCCAACAGCAACCGGTGCAAAGTACTCAGACACCTCCAGACGGTGGCTCAGAAAGCTGGTTGTCGCGATAAGAAGTATTATTATAGAAAGCAGGAGTACATATTTTGTGCTATATAGGATTTCTCTTTTTTCAAGATAAATAAAAACCACAAAAACAAAAATAAGGGCAGTCACAAATCCGATCTTGCCAATAAATGGCAGAATGACACGAATGCCTCCCTCATGCATCCCTTTTTCGGCTATCTTCGATGAAAGAGACACCAGTTTCTTACGAATCTCGGGTGTGATCCGCTCATTACGATCCACAATTTTCTCATCCTCGTAAACAAATCCACTACTTAAGGGAACACGCGATTGTGTCTCTTCAATCCGGGCTGCATTCTCTACTTCATCATAAAATATATTTGAACGAATAAAATAACTTTCCACAGCAAAAATAATTTGAGTAAAAAATTCTTCTTCCGGATTTGCTGCATTCAACATCTCCAATGCTCTGGCCCTGGCTTCCACCAAATCATAAAAATCATCAATGGCTGAAATTATCTCATCATTTTGTTCAATAAGTGTGATCCGTCGATCCGGATTTTCAAGCTCACCCTTCTGCTTGTTAAGAATGCCCACACCAAATAAATCACGCAGCGATTGCCGGGTCTGGCTTTGAAGCGACTGATAGGCATCATAATTTAGCGATCCTTTAGGATCCGTGAGAATCTGCCAATTCACTTCATTAATGGCACTGATCGGAAACTTGCTTTTCAATGAATCCAGTGCAACGCGTCTTGGCCCTCCGTGCAGTGTAAGAAATTGTCTTCGCGTTTGGTTGATTTGGCTCCAAAATCCATCGAGCTGCTCAAAAGTTTGTTCAGCGTAAAGATTTTCACGCCGAAAAACCGGATAGAGATTCCGAACTGCAAGCTCTCTGTCGCGGCTGTACTCCTCTCTGGTTTTCAATATCTCAAAACTGAAAGGAGCCACAATACGTCGTGGGCTAATACTGCCTTCTTTTAAATCCGCAAATTGCAGCGATTGACCGGATGGCAGTAGAAAAACGAGAATAGTGATCAGGGCCACTGCTATGAGAATCCGGCCCCATATTCCTCTGTCTTTTTCTCCACGGGTTGAAGGGAACGCCATCTCATCGTTCTTGTTCTTTTTCCTTTTAAAAAAGGATTTTAAATTTAACCAGGCAGCCATTTTTAATTACCCTTTTTTGAACCATTTTGGTGAAATGTTTCATAGGCAGCAATAATCTCTTTAACCAATCGATGCCGTACCACATCCGTTTTGTCCATGTAGACAAAACCAATCCCGTCAATCCCCTTTAGAACTTCCTGAATCTGCATCAGCCCGGATTGCGTGGTTTCAGGTAAATCAGTCTGTGTGATGTCACCTGTTGCGACCGCTTTGGAACTGACGCCAAGCCGGGTTAAGAACATTTTCATCTGCATGGGTGTGGCATTCTGGGCCTCATCCAAAATCACGAACGCGTTATTCATGGTACGACCCCGCATATAACCGAGTGGAACGATTTCAATGACTTTGTGATCCACGTATTTCTGAAGTTGATCAGAAGGCAGCATATCAAATAACGCGTCTGTCAGAGGACGCAGATAGGGATCCACCTTCTCCATGAGATCGCCCGGCAAATATCCGAGACTTTCTCCAGCTTCGATTGCCGGACGGGTCAATACAATCTTAGTGACTTTCTTTTCTTTCAAGAGTGCCAGAGCGATTGCCACAGCCAGATAAGTCTTTCCGGTTCCGGCAGGACCAATGCAGAATACGATATCCTGATCGAGCACAGATTGGATATATCGCTTTTGGCCTTCCGTCTTGGGCCGGATTAATTGCTTCTTACCATACAGCAAAATATCCTGTTTTTCTCGCGTTATGGATTTGGAAGGGACATCGGATCCGTTCAAATTGATTAAATCGACAACCGTCTCAACATCCCTTTTCCCAAGCGATCTGTTACGCTCGAGAAGAAAGCGAAGTTCCGTCAACACTTTGCCAGCTTTCCCAACAGAATCATCATCACCTTTTATCTGCACCTCATCACCGCGCAAAATAAGCTGAACATCAAATGCCGCCTCAATGATCTTGAAGTTCTCATCGTGTGTGCCGACCAGCTCGAGTTGATGAGCGCCTTTAATTTTAATCCTGTTTTCTGACATGACTCTCGAATGATTTTATTGTCTATTTCAGTTTTACTTCATCGTTATATGTTTTTTAATCTAACATGTACTATTCATAAACTGGAGTTTTCTCACCCTCCCCACCTTAAAAAGGGAGTGTATGGCGACCCTTCGCCATTTTGACTTAATTCACTATTTTTAAGATTTTTGGATACGTGCCCATCTCCAACTCATGAATAATTCGGGTTAACATTAAATTCTTTTGCTCACTATGCGATATATAAAAAAGCCCCAGGTTCTCAGCAGAACACTGAGAACCAAGAGCTTTTTCAATCACTTACTAAATTAACATCAACCACTTTCAGTCTGCTGTGCAGACAATCTGGTTTTCTCCGGATTTAGTCTTGAGGAATCTGAATGACTTGATGCGGATAAACCAGACTGGGATCAGAAATCACGTCCTTGTTGGCTTCGTAAAGCTTTGTCCATTTGGTCGGATCATTGTATACTTTGGCGTAGCCTGCAATCCTTGAAAGCCATTCACCCTTTACCACCAAATATTCATCCTGACCAACACCCCGTGCGATATTCAAAACTTGTTCGGGTTGAATCAGGTCCGGATCCTTGATCTGATCTTTGTTAACACAATAAATGCGAATCCACTGAAGTGCATCACCATAGATCTCATCTTTCTTTGAGATCTTCCAGAGATAATCGCCTTTTACAACTGAATATTGGTCAAAAATATTGGCAGGCACCTTGGCTTTTAAATTCGCCAATTTACCATCCAATGCAGCCAATTTTTCTTGCATTTCGGATAGAATTGCGGGATTTTGTCCCTTGGCCTCTTCGATGCGTGCGGCAATTTCACAAATCTCGTCGCGATTGCGGAAAAGCTCTTCGGGGGAAAGTTCAGCAAGACCGTCAATCTGACTGTCAATGCTTCCCAGATTACTCCGATAATCCTCAACCTCTTCCTTGGAAACACCGATCGCCGCATAAATCGTTTCCCATTCGGCATCGATCTGAATCTGAGTGGCTTCGATCTCTGCTTTCAGGGCTGCATTTTCCGATTCAAGTGCGGCAATCTTTGCACCGGCTTCTGCTTCGCGAGTTTCATAACCAGCAAGCTCGGCCTTGTATTCATCCATTTTTAATTTACTTTCTTCCTCCTGCGCCATTGCCAAGCCACTGAACAGGAAAAGCAGAATGGCTGTGACTGACAGGAGTACCAACAGTTGCCCCTTTATTTTCATTCTTTCATCCTCCTTTAACTAAGAGCATACGATACTATTTCGATGATGAACCTATTCAGCCATCTCAGCGGCAATCCGTTCTTTCTCAACCTTGACTGCCTCAAGTTCTTTCTGTTTCTCTGCTAATGTGGCTTCCAGTTCCGCTTTCTCTGTTTCTAATCCTGCTACCTTCGCCTCAGCATCTACTGCCGCTGCGTTTGTCTCGTCCAACTGAGTTAATTGCTCTTCGTTGGCATACCGTGTACATCCTGTTACGAACAAGGACGCAACCAGCAGGAGTGAGAACAGTACTAATACGATGGACCTGACACCTCTTGTCATTCCCTACACCTCCTTTTGTTTAATGCTGATATTATAACGCTTTGTAAGAAATATTAACAAAAAAATGTAACTTTGTCAAGATATATTTAAACTAATAAAATCCGATTATACTTTGAATTGCGGATGAAATCACAGATCGTAACCATACCTGGCACCCATTTGAAGGATTATATCAGCTTAATACCCAATTCTTTCAGTTGAGCGTTATCCACTTCAGATGGACATCCATCCATAAGTGAAAGCGCGCTCGTCGTTTTTGGAAATGCAATCACTTCGCGAATAGAAGCTTCTCCCGCAAGCATGGCTACAAGCCGATCAAATCCAAAAGCGATCCCGCCATGTGGAGGCGCACCATAATCCAATGCTTCAATCAGGTGCCCAAATTTCTGTTTGGCTGTGACCTTATCAATGCCCAGCAGATCAAACATTCTGGATTGCATCGCACTTTGATGGATACGAATAGATCCGCCTGCGATTTCGGAACCGTTCAGCACCAGGTCGTATTCACGGGCACGCACCTTTCCAGGATCGCTATCCATTAAGGACACGTCTTCAGGTCGGGGAGACGTAAACGGGTGGTGCATCGCCACATACCGCTTTGCTTCAGCATCCCATTCCAGCAGTGGGAAATCAGTCACCCAGAGAATAGACATTTTATCTTCGGGTATCAAGTTGAAATCTGCAGCCAGTTTATTGCGCAGATTCCCGAGTGCGTCACATACAACCTTTTGCTCTGCAGCTACAATAAAAAGCACATCCCCTGTTTGAACATCGAATCGACTTCCCAGTTTTTGGAGAAACGGATCACCGACAAATTTTGCGATTGGAGATTTTATCTCTCCTTCGAGGTATTGGACAAAAACCAGACCTCTGGCCCCGAATGGTTTGACAAATTCCATCAATTGATCCGTCTGTTTGCGGGACAAGGGACCGACTTGTGGAAGTTTAAATCCACGAATCACGCCGCCCGATTGAACTGCATTTTCGAAGACCTGAAATCCGCAGCCGGGAGCAAGATCACTGATATCCTGAATCTCAAGACTAAACCGTAAATCTGGGCGATCCACCCCATATTTTAAAAGAACGTCATCAAAGGGCATGCGCTGAAATGGAACGGAAAGTTCTTGACCAAGCACATCCTTGAAAATCTGCTGCATCAATCCTTCCATCACTTCAAAGATAGCTTCTTCATCTACAAAGGACATCTCGACATCGATCTGCGTGAATTCCGGCTGTCTGTCAGCGCGTAGATCTTCATCTCTGAAACACTTGACGATTTGGAAATAGCGGTCAAATCCCGAGATCATCAAAAGCTGTTTATACGTCTGCGGCGACTGGGGAAGCGCGTAAAATTTACCTTTATTGATACGGCTGGGAACAAGATAATCGCGCGCGCCTTCCGGGGTGGATTTCATCAGAACGGGCGTTTCAATTTCCACAAAGTCTTTCGCATCAAAATAACGGCGAACGGTTTGGGCCGTTTTGTGTCGGAGCAACATGTTGTTCTGTATCGATGGGCGACGTAAATCCAGATATCGGTATTTAAACCGGGTTTCATCATTTGCATCCGGAGGATCTTTAATCACAAAAGGCGTGGGCTTGGCCTTGTTAAA
The DNA here is from genome assembly GCA_013202295.1 of Candidatus Zhuqueibacterota bacterium. Taxonomy (GTDB): domain Bacteria; phylum Zhuqueibacterota; class QNDG01; order QNDG01; family JABMRT01; genus JABMRT01. Next base: position 5,631 of record JABMRT010000110.1, on the reverse strand, counting down.
TACTTCAAGGATTTCGGCATCCACCTCAATCCCACCTGTATCCAGGTTCGAATTCACCATTTCATCCGGACGTTTCACCACAACGCCCTGAATCCCGATCACGGTTTCCATATTCAGCCGCTTGGCCCGATTGATCAATGCTTCATTTTCGGGGTGGAAAACTACCTGTGTGTGCCCCCAGCGGTCACGTAAATCGACGAAGATCACACCGCCATGATCACGTATACTCTGCACCCATCCCACAAGCGTAACTTGTTCACATGTGTTTGCGGGACGAAGCTGATCGTTTTGATGTGTTCGCCGCCATTTTATATCTTGCGTCAATTCTATCTCCAGTTTCCTGTAATCCTGTTTATAATGGATTTTTAAGATACATTAATTCAAGCGAAATTACAACAACGAAAAAGATGAATGGATTAAAATTAATTTGCTATTTTATGAAGTACTTTGAGAATTGGAAGGCATTTCAAATCCACCAATAGACGGATGTGAATAATTGCAAATTGCCTATCACCCTTTTTAATATCCAAACGTATAACCCTGCCGGAAAGAGACATCCCCGTCTGCGTCTTCAATGGCCGGAAAATCTTTCCAAAGTCGAATTCGGGCAAGTATACAACGCTCCACACGTGGATTGTTTATTGAGGATGAGATGATTTCAGCGTTCTTCACACTGCCATCAGGAGAGACCGTGATACGGACGGTAATTTTTCCTTTGAGAGAGGGAGACCGTTTCAACTCACGCTCATAGCAGTACTGAACCGCTTTGACATGCCCGACGAGAATACCATGAATGGCCTCAGCGCTTCGATTGGCGCTGCGACTGCCCCGGCCCTTGATATCTGCTGGAGATTCAAGATGCAAGTCACCTTTGCGTTCAAGCGTTTCGGATTGCGCAGATCCGCGATCTGTCACCAGATCATCAATCGTGGCGCGGCTTCCGGTGCGGCCTCCTTTAACGCCACCCAACCCGTCACCACCACCTTCGCCGCTTAAACCGGATCTGCCTTGAGTCTTTAATCCGGTCACCGATCCGAGCAGATCATCGAGATCACTGCCGCTCCCGCTATTTCGGCCGTTGGAAAAAACATTGGTTACAGCCGGCCCTCCGGTTGCGGATCCTGTACCTGTCAGAAGACCGAGCAATCCTTTGCCACTGACCTCCTGCTGGATTCGTTCACGAGACTGACGGATGGCCTCTTCAGAACTCACGCGACTGGCACGCGGCGCGGCCAATGCATCATCAACCGATTCGCCGCCACCTATGTCGGATTCAACGATTTCACTGACTTCCGCTTCTCCTTCCGATCCATCGCCGCTCTCAGAGCCTGCTCCTGCACCGCCTTCCAGACCTATGGAAGATTCGATTGCTTTATCGGGGAAATCCTCATCGAGAATAAATTGAGCGAATCGCTCCTGAATCCGTGCAATCTCTTTGTCTGAATAAACATCTGCGGGACGGCGAGCCATGATCGTCACAATCAACGCCTCACCGATAATGGCACCAATCAATGCAAAGAAGAAAAGTCGACTGACTTCCTGGAACAGCGGTCGCTTAAAAGCGCGGGCAACTTCAGAATGGGGCATCGCGGCGAATTGCATGCGCTCTTTATCCTTCCTTCCTGTAAACCACTAGCCGCATATTCGGGAAGTCGGATTGGCCGCAGGTTGCTAATATCTTGATTAATGTGCGATAGGGTAGATTTCTATCGCCTTGGATCGTCACTTTGCCGGAGAAGGGTGTACCGTATTGCTCTTCAAGGCGCTGGCCGTGCTGGGCGTAGGCGCTCAGTGAGGTTTGAAGTTTTGGGATCACAAATCCATCCAGGGTTTCAACCGATTCGATGCGCTCCACCGGTCTGCCGTTTACAAGAATCCAGTCATTCGAGACCGTGACATCAAGACCCACTTCAGGCGGATGCTGAATCTCTGAGATCGGCAAGGTCAGATCCTGTGAAGGATTAATCAGCTGGCCATGGGTGGAATAGGTTTTCAGCAAGAATACCAGAAGGATGGTAAACATGTCCATCATTGAAGTCAGTTGAAGCTTTACTTCACCGGATCGGGATCCACGGTGCTTTTTTCGTCGTGATGGTATAAATGCCATTATCTATTCAATTAACCTTTTAGAGGGAACAGACTGGTTTAAAATATCCCCGCGCTTAAAGACACATCGGGAAAAAGGAGAATGCTCTGGTTTCCGTTTTTATACATTCTGGCCGCATCCATTGTGCTTATCACAGTTTGATAATCCACATCGAGTTCGGCCATTAAAATAATCTGCTCAATATCCGCGAAGCGGTCCTTGGCTTTATTCTTGATTTCAAACAGCTTCTCGGAAAGAGCGCTGAAATCATACTCACCATTTTTTAAGGGGATGGTCGGCTCACCGGTTTTATCTCCACTCAACACTGCCACAGCGCTGGAAATAAAGAAGCCTTGATTCGTGATTGTAACGGCCAGATCCAGTTTCTGAAAAGATTCGATCGGCATTTGTGCCAGCGCTTCGCTTTCGGGTCCAACCGCAGCCGGAGGCAGGTTCAATTCAACCACGCCCAGTTTGACAAATTCGGCTGAGGTTAGAAGTAGAGGGATCAACACAACCATCAGGTTCATCATGGGAGTAATATTGGTATGCTCCAACTCGAATCCGTGTTTGGCGCGTTTTGAGGGCTTGAATGCCATTAGCGTTTATCCTCAGTCGCAATCATATTAATCAATTTCACAGTATGCTCATCTATTTCGTCAATGATCTGAATGGTTTTATTGTGAATCATCGTATAAGCCATGATGGAAGGGATGGCCACCGCGAGTCCGAACAGCGTGGTGTTCATCGCGACAGCGATTCCGTGTGCGAGCAGACGGGATTTTTCAGCTACGTCAATGCCCGGCGCGGATACGGATCGAAATGAGAGGATCAGGCCGTAAATCGTACCCATCAGTCCAATTAAAGTAGCTACATTTCCGATCATGGCCAGATAATTGGTTCGCGCCTGCAGCTTTGGAATCACTTCCAGTGTGCCTTCATCCACCGCGTTTTGTATCGTACGAAATCCTGCTTTCGGATTCTTGGTGAACTTGATAAGTCCCCTCAGGATGATTTGGGGCAATGCCTTATCTTCAAATTGCCCGCAAAGTGAGATGGCTTTCTTGTGCTCACCCGCCTCAATAAATCGTCTAATCTGAGCCATAAATCGCGGCGCATTGATATTGGATTTGACAAAGATATAAACCGATCGTTCGATCACGATCGCAATCATAAATGCGGCAGCAAGTAACAGAATCCACATAAACGCCCATCCACTCCACCCAGGTGTGAAACTCTGCCAAAATTCAGTCATTGAAAACCTCCGTTACAAAAAGTAAAATGCTATCTAAATGAATGGATGCGACCGTGACTACTACTGCAAGCTCAGACCATCAATTCATTTTACTGCATAAATAATAATTAATTTTCTTCTTATGAATCAAGAAAAATAATATCAGGATTTATTTCTTTCTTTTTCAACCGCCTTCTTTATACTTTCAACCTGTTCTAATTGTCTGAGCATGCGATCAGGACCCGGAATCTCACCAATACCATTTTTTACCTCATGCTGAAAACTGCGGTCAAGATCGATCTCCTGGACCTCAGGTTCGATACGTTTGGGGAGAATAATCACTCCCGGTTTATCGATGCGACCCCTGATTTCAATATTTTCAAGTAATATTTCTTCCGCATCCGGAGGGGGCGCTAGTTGCATTGTTGAATCCACTGAAGCGGAATTCCCCTCAGAGAAGAGGAAAGCAGGAAAAATCAGAATAACAAAAAATATCCTCATACATCGACACAAAAGAGGATGCACCGTTTAACTCCCATCCATATCTATTTTTTCATAAGGCACATATCGAATAATAACTGTTCCACTCGGAATTCCAGTTGCGGGTTCCTGAGCATGGACAGCCAGCACGTTTTGCTTTACACGAATAAGTGGTGTAATCACCAATCGATTTGATTTTCCGGATTGCCGGAAGAGTGCACCATTCACATAACATTGCTCCGGACGGAGAGTGTTCCACTCCAGAATCCCTTCTATTGGTTCACCCGGCACATCGATTAGTTTTCGGATATACCAATTGACCATCTGCTTGGAATCTGTTGTCGAATCTGAAAACTGGACAGAGATGGAATCCGCCATCTGCTGATACGTCAACCATGTGTCGGACCGGAAATCAGAATCCATCCAGTTTGTATCCTTATTAAAGGAGACCATCGAGCTCGAATCGATTTCGACCATGACTGAATATACAGGCAAATCCACCTGGTCCAGATAGGTATCCGGATCACTCTTTAATAAACGCATGCCTAACTCACGTGAGAACATCGCATTTGCTGCCTCAGTGCGCTTAAGCACATAGGCAGCTTCCAGCAGTTCATTCTTCCCCTGCCGAAGATAAAATGCATTGTCTTCGTATGCGGTCAGCATATCCTCGTATTGAATCGCCTGCGTGTTTTCAAACAGTGAATCCGCCCATATCTGACGAACAGATACTTCATTATGCAGTGAATCCAATCTATCCGCAGTCTGGAACACATATGTGAAAATCCTGTTCTCATAAGGCTGTATCAAACTGTCAGGGATCCCATTGCTGCGAAGCTGGTCAAGGCCATATTCGTGAAAACGCATGGCTGCCAGATTGTAATTCTTCACCGATTCTAATAATGTAACCATTTCTGCTGGATATTCCGACATAAAATCTGCATCCGCCAGTTCCATTTCTTCGATAAAGGATTTTACACTTTTCTGGTAAGCGATCATGGCATCATGGGAGATGGATTCAAATGCATGGCCGAGTATTTCAAGTGTGTGAATCACTTTATCTCGAGACGCGCTCGTCCATTGATTTTCCAGCCCAAGGCTGTCAGAAACTATGAGATTACGAAAATGCGCTTCCACAACCACATCCAAGGGCGGTTTCACGGCTTGCAGAATCACCTGGCTTCGATATTCAAGCCGGGCACCCTGGCTGAGTTCATCCGGTATCGGCACTCCCATGATCTGCTCGATGGATGCTGCATTGACTTCAGCAATTTGATAGAGCATCTGTGATATTTTTCCACGACTCCGATCAAGCCATTGGGCTGTGATGATGGACAAACTGTCTTCGGCTGTCATAGGAGATTCAGATGCATCTGTCTCGATCTCGCGCTGAAAACGGGTCAGGATATGGACCGCATCGGAATATGAGAGAAATGCCTGATGGTATAAGGCCGCGGTTTGCTCGTTCAAAGTTCGCTCTTGAATTGCACGTCGAGCCGGATCTTTCTCTATTATTTTCTGATTTTCCCAAGCTACGGCAAATGTCTCGTTTAATCCGCCCATCTGATAAAGGGATTCCGGAAGTCGAAACGTCTTATATGCAGCCACACGTTCATATCGATTTATCAGCGGCTGCAGTTGACTGGATTGATAATCTTGAATGGTTCTTTGAGTTGAAAGTTGACTTCCAAGCGGATTCGCCTCGAATTCCTGTTGAAGCAATTCTGTGCCATGAAAAAGAGCCTCAGCCGCATAAAAATCATTCCCAGGGAGGCCATTGGCTTTTAGCCTTGTATTCATCTCCTCGGCTTGATCATACATCCGGATGGCC
>JABMRT010000109.1 GCA_013202295.1 Candidatus Zhuqueibacterota bacterium | reverse complement strand
CACAACGGGATTGCATTTTCATGATGTGTCCACTTTACTGGATTCATTCAATCATCTCATTGAATCAGGCAATTCTGTTGTTATTATTGAACACAATCTGGATGTGATCAAATCGGCAGACTGGATCATTGATCTTGGACCTGAGGGCGGCGAGGATGGCGGACAAATTGTAATCGACGGGACACCGGAAGATGTTGCACGGTGTCCGATTAGTTATACCGGACAATTCCTGAAAGAATATTTATAAATCTCTATACTTTTATTTTGTTGAAATTTTGCTGGATAAAAGCCTTGAATCTTAGTGAAATGTTTTCTATACTATTTCCACGCTTCCTTAAAATAAAATGGATTTGAAATGACTTCAAAAGAACAAGGCGCACTGGATTTGGATTCTGCTCCATCCTCACCCTCATCTGAAAACGAATCTGAACGCAAACTTCAACTCGAAAAACCGCTCGTATTTTATGATCTGGAAACCACGGGATTGGACTTTCAGAATGATCGAATCGTACAGTTCGCGTTCATCAAAGTACATCCTGACGGACAGGAAGAGGAATGGGAAGAGTTGGTGAATCCCGGTATACCGATCCCTGAAGAATCTGCGAAAATCCATGGAATTACAGATAGTATAGTCAAGGATAAACCGCAATTCAATCATTTTGCTCCGCTCATCCATGACTATTTAAAGAATTGCGATCTCGCGGGATATAATGCCATCCGGTTTGATGTGCCATTTTTACAGGCGGAGATGACTCGATGTGAGAGCGCATTGAATCTTGAAAAAGTCCAATTTGTCGATCCGCAGATTATTTTTCATAAAAAAGAACCGCGTGATCTTGCCGGTGCGTATCGTTTCTACTGTAAAGAGGAATTGGTAGGTGCACATGACGCGATGGCTGACATTCGCGCCACTCTAAATGTATTTAAGGCACAGATTTCCCACTATGACGATCTGCCGAACAGTGTGGATCAATTACATGCTTTTTGCAATGAGAAAAGTGATCGATTTGTGACAAGTGATCGACGGTTTTATTGGCGAAGTGGTGAAGCGGTTCTGGCGTTCGGGAAGCACAAGAGCAAGAGTTTGAAATGGCTGCGCGAGAAAGATCCCAATTATCTTTTCTGGATAATGAATGGGGAGTTTTCCGAGGAAACCAAAGAGGTTGTGCGCAAGGCGATTAATGGTGTGTTTCCGGAAAAACCGAAAGAAAAGGAATAATTGATCTTAGGCGACAGGCAAATTCGCTTTCGGTCCGAATAAAATAATTTCACATTTATACAGGATTTATCATGTTTACAAAATCGACACTACTTCTCATTGACGCACATGTGCATCTATATCCAAACTATAATTTGAATTTGGCTTTCAGAATAGGAGTCGAAAATCTCGTAGAGGCTTATCAAAAAACAGATCATGATTTACCTTCGAATTCCACCATTGTGTGGTTGTTGACCGAAAGAAATGATTGTCGTTTATTTGATGAAATCACAGAAACTCCCAATCTGTTTACGCAATCGAACCGGCAGGTTCGGATGGGAAAAGAGCCGGGTGCACTATTGATTCAACAAGAGAAATTACCCGACCTTTATATCCTCGCTGGACGTCAGCTTGTCAGCACAGATGGGCTTGAAGTGCTTGCTCTAACAGGTTGGAAGAAATGCCCGGATCGCAAATATCCTGCAATAGATTTAATCAAGCAAGTGAATGAATGCGGAGCGATTCCTGTGTTAAACTGGGCGCCTGGCAAGTGGTTTTTAAAACGCGGAAAAATCGTTCGCGATTTGATCGGGACATCCAAGAAACCATTTCCATTTGTTATCGGGGATACACCGCTTCGTCACTCATTATGGTCACAACCTAAGCAGATGAAACAAGCAATCCGCAAAGAAATAAAAATGCTGGCGGGTTCGGATCCTTTGCCATTCAAAGGGGAAGAGTCCATGATTGGAACGTACGGCAATGCGGTTCAAGGCGTGTTTGATCCAGATAAACCGGTAACTTCCGTCCGCAATATTCTGAAAGATTCCAAAAGTAAAATCCAAATTATTGGAAAAAGAAATAATCCTGTCAAATTTGCTTGGCGTGAAGTTCGGATTTTAATGAAATAAATAAATTTGATAATTGTCGACACAAAAAAGCCCTGATCCAGTTTTGATCAGGGCTTAATAGTATCCGGTTTTGTATTATTGGAACGCCTTCAAATCATATAAAATTTCATCAGGGTGGTCGGCGGGGGTGACGTTATCATAAATCTTTTTTACTTTGCCTTGTGGATCAATTAAAAATGAATGCCGCTTGGCTTTTTTAGCGTCTGGTATTTTTACACCATAGAGTTCCATGACTATTGCATCTATATCAGCGAGCAAAGAAAAGGGCAGGTGATATTTCTCAGTAAACTTCTTGTGGCTTTTCGCATCATCCGCACTGATACCAAAGACTTTCATTTTCACCTTTTCAAAATCCCTATAATTATCACGAAATGTGCACGCTTCGACCGTACAGCCTGGCGTGTCATCCTTTGGATAAAAGTATACCAGCACCCACTGGCCCATATAATCCGATAATGTGTGATTTACACCGTCCTGGTCCATCAAAGTGAAATCGGGGGCAGGTTTTCCAATCCCCACTTTTGGAGGACCGGCTATCATGGAACTGAATCCCAAAACTCCCAAAAATAGAATTATTAAAAGGAATTGTGACATTGTTGACCTCCTTGTATTAAACGTCAACTTCTTATACATCAGGCCGGGTAATGTTCCCGCTTATTTACAATCTTTCTCTTTGTATAATCCTGAAGCTTTTTCTGCTGAAGCAGTAATACCCTTAATCAATGCCGAGCTGAATCCAGCGTGCTCCATTTGGTTCAATCCTGTGATCGTACATCCCCGGGGTGTGGTCACCCGGTCGATTTCATGCTCTGGATGGCGTTCCTTGCTTAATAAAAGAGAGGCGGCTCCCCGAGCGGTTTGCGAAGCGATGGTCAACGCCTCTTCAGAATGAAATCCGATTTCAATGCCGCCCTGTGATGCAGCGCGGATGGCGCGTAGGAAAAAAGCAATCCCGCAGGCGCCCAATGCCGTGGATGCAGTCATCTGCTCCTCATCAATGATCAAGGTCGATCCAACCTGATTAAAAATATTCTCCACTTCTTGAAGTACATGTTCATCGGTTTTATCCGCGGCCAGACAGGTCATTGATTCACAAATCGCAATGGCGGTATTTGGCATGACACGTACAACAGTATGCTTTTCACCGATTATGGATTTAATTTGATTAATGAACATGCCGGAGACAACAGACATGACGAGATGCTTTCCAGCCTTCAGCTCCGGACCAATCTCCTTCAGCACATCGTCCACTTGCCGAGGTTCAACAGCGATCAAGATATAATCGGCGTTATGAACAGCATGCAGGTTGTCATGGCCGATCTGGAATCCTTTATCTCCTAACGGATCGAGAAGGTCGGATTTTCGTCGCGTCAAATACATATCTTCTTCGGAGAATCGGCCTGATGCTCTTAATCCCTTCGCAATGACTGTGCCGATATTTCCGGCTCCGATGATGGCCAATTTTTTCCGGGTTGACAAGATCAACTCCTTTCTATCCAATATTATTCTGTCTTTTGAAGCAGAGATTCACACCCCATGCTAAGCAATTCGCTTAGCAGAGGAATATCGGGAATCCGGCGTGGTTTCATTCCATACCGCGTCTGAAATGCCGGCCGGATCAGGAACAATTCCTTTCGAATCATCCGGAAGCTATTCTTTTTATAAAGCGCCTTAAACTGGCGGATACTTAAACCGATCTTTCCATTCATGATGGTTGTTTCAATGACTTGTTTTTTCTCATTGAGAAGTTTTCCAAAAAACCGAAGAATCGGCGCAGGAATGAGTTGCAAATAGGGTGTCTTTCCCAGAATGGTTCGGCCGTGCTGCTGATGTCCGGCAAAGGGTGAAAAGCGAGGGGGGAACGTAATATACAAATAGCCACCTGGATTCAACAGGCTGTTCAAATTTTGTAGAGTGGAGTCCCTCTCCGGAACATGTTCGATGACATCGCGCATGACGATGAGATCGAAATCTATACCGAGCCCGTCCAATGTCTTTGCGTTCGATATATCGCCCACCCTGATCTTTAGTTTGGGATTTATCTTTTTCGCAATTTCAACGCGGCTCGCTTCAATCTCCAGGCCTACTGCACTTATGGATTGTTCTCGCAATACATCGAGAAAGCCGCTTTCTGCACAGCCCACTTCGAGAATACGGAAAGATTGAATATCCTCAGCGATATTCTCCTTAAAATAGGGCAGGAGGTAATTGATTGTATGCTTACGCTGTTCTTCAAAGTGTTTTTCGGCCATAGTTTGCTCTTATGATATTCCCGGTTCTGCGATGAAAATGCGAGCGGATTCTTCCGATTTAATCGTATACTGCTTTAACCCTGCGGGCAGAAGGATGGAATCTCCTTTTTTATAATTTATTGATTCATCCGAATTCCTTTGAATTTGTACGGCTCCTTCAATCATAAGCAGGATCTGAATGCCTGTTTCCATCCGGATTTCAACTGACCTATCTTTCTCGATGTCCAGACGCTGTAATTGGAATTCGGAGACAGGGGGCTGATAATGAGTTTCAACGGATTTGTCCAATATTTTATAAATCTCAGGCACACCCTGTTCGTAGGTCAGGATTCGGGTTAGTGTCTCGATATCCTTGAATTTCGGGGTGAGTCCTGCACGCACTACATTGTCGGAATTGGCCATGCATTCCACAATGTTGCCCTTGACATAGGCATGCGGGATTCCTGCTTTCAGAAAGATTCCTTCCCCCGGATTTAGATGAATTAAATTCAGGATGAAGAGAGTGAACAGACCGATATCAGGCTCTTTATATATATTGCGGAGTTGGAGAAAGAGAGAATCCGCTTCTGTCTGATTAGACGATACGGACAACCGATTTGCTAACCGGTTGATGGCATCCTGGAGTTGATCCGGGAACGATAAAGACCGAGACATCATTGTGGAGAAGAGTTGCTTCAAATTCTCATCTGGTTTGGAAATAAAATTTTGTGCTTGATCCGCACCGATAAAATCCAAGATTTCGGGATATTGATTCAATGTATCAACCAAATCTTCGGAAGATTTGAATCCCACAAGCGCGGTTAAAGCATCCAACGCAATCGCAATTTCAGGTTTATGATTGTCATCCGGATAATGTTCAGGATCGCGTTTATGAAGCTGCTCTGCCTGCATCTTGTCAGGATGCGCCTGAATTGAAAGAACCTCGCCAGCTGAAAGCACTTTCAACAGAAACGGGAGTTGACCTCCGAAACGGCGGCTCACATCCTGTCCGAGAATTGCATCAGGATTTCTGCTTATCCAATCCTGTAACAGATGATTTTCTCCGTCCGCAAACAAGGTTGATGACGCATTGGGATGGGTGCCGATCCATAATTCGGCATAGGGCTTGTCCGGCTCGGTTTTCTTGCCAAGTAATGCGGGTATGTAGGCATCCTGGTTTTTTGCACCCCAGGCATAATGCTGAATCCGATTCAACAGTTTATATGGTTTGAGATCCATAATGCGCGCTTTAAATCCCTGGCTTCATTTTTTGCATGGTTTGAATTCTTTGCAGAACCGGTGGATGCGAATAATTCAGAAACACGTGAAACGGATGCGGTGTCAAATTCGACAGGTTATGCGCGGAGAGTTTTTTCAATGCATTGATAAACGCGTTCGCATCCCCGGTGGTTTCAATTGCGAAACGGTCCGCCTGAAATTCGTGATGGCGGGAGAGCATGTGCATGAGTATGGAAAGAATCATTTCCACAGGTGCGTAGAGCATGCCGAAAAAGAGCATGCCTGCATAGACGGAAATCTGGGTCATGTAAAAGGCGTCGAAAAGACCTTTTTGAGTAAAGAAAAGTGAAAGGAGAAAGAAGAGCACGCCGGTGTGCAAGATGCTGATGAGCATTCCCGTGATGACATGTTTCTTTTTATAGTGGCCGATTTCATGGGCCAGCACAGAGACCAACTCAGGAACCGTGTGTTTTTCAATCAACGTGTCAAAGAGTGCGATGCGTTTGTTTTTGCCGAATCCGGTAAAAAAGGCGTTTGATTTGGAAGATCGTTTGGAACCATCTATAATAAAGACACCGGATAATGAATACTGTACTTTTTTCGCGTATTCTAGAATGCGTTTTCTCAGTTCACCCTCTTCAAGAGGTGTGAATTTGTTGAATAACGGCATGATCCAGGTGGGTGCGATAAACTGGATGATCAGGTTGAACAGCGTGGTGACTGCCCAGCAGTAAAGCCAGGCAATGGGGCCGGCATACATGAATAACGCCAGGATTCCGGCAAGCAGAGGGCCGCCAATGACCAGCGAAAGGGCAATACCTTTCACAAGATCAAGGACAAAGGTTTTCAACGTTGTCTTGTTGAATCCGAATCTTTCTTCGATCACAAATGTGGAGTAGATACTGAACGGCAATGAGAGGATTGATTTGGCGAATATGAGGATGCCGATAAAAAGCAGGCCGTTCCAGATTGGATGCAACTGCCATGTCAGAATCGCCTGATCGAGCAGATTGAATCCTCCTGCGAACCAGAAGATCAGTGTAATCACCAAATCGAAACCGGATGTCAGAAATCCAAACCGTGTGGTCACTCGTGTGTATTCCTGTGATTTGCGATAGCGATCTTCGTCGAAGACATCTTTAAACGTTTCGGGGAGATCGGGAGACAAGTGCCTGAGATTCAGAATGTCCGAAATCAAACTGACGATGAAATCTAAAATGACAGCGGATAGAATGATGATTGCGTAAATATTCATCTATAAGTCCAATTCGTTTCTTTAATGAATTTCTGTCCCATTAGAAATAGGATAGTATTTTAATTCCAGCTAGGCCTCGAATGCGCTCATCCTTCGACTCCGCTCAGGGTGAAGAATGCTGTCAGGATTGCCAGTTCTCGCGCTCACGGAAGATGTACACTTTGTCGTTCCGACGTACTTTATCAGGGACCTGAATTGTGGCGATCATGCCTTTTTGGACTTCCTTCACGGGTTTGTCATTCACAAAACAATTCTTCATTTTTAATTCACATGTGCCGGTGGTGGGTCCGATAATCATCAGGTGGTCGCCTTGCTTGAATCCATCATTTTTAATTTCAACTTCAGCTACACCCAATCGGTTGAAATAATTGGTGACGATTCCGGAAAAGAATTTTTGATGGGTTGCGACCGATCCGTAGGCACCGCTCCATTCTCCTGTTTTTTGACCGAGATAATAGCCGCCTTCCCAGAAGCCACGGTTAAATACAGATTCAAGTGTTTTAGTCCACTTCTTAACTTTAGCCTGTGTGTAATTCCCTTTAAACAGGCTGTCCAAAGCCTGGCGATAGGCTTCTGTTACCCGTCCCACATAATCCGGGGAGCGGCCTCTGCCTTCAATTTTAAATATGGACACTCCCGAATCTGCCAGACGATCCAAAATACTGATTGTGCAAAGATCTTTGGGAGACATCACAAATTCATTGTCCACGATCAATTCTTCGCCGGTTTCAACTTCAGTGACTTTATATTGACGGCGGCAGGGCTGAAGGCAATCTCCTCGATTGGCCGAATGTCCTGATTGCGAAAGGCTCATATAACATTTACCGGAAATGGCTACACAGATCGCACCATGAACGAACACTTCGAGTCGAACCGGATTCCCGGAAGGTCCCCTGATTTTCTCATGCGTGATCCGGGTAGAAATCTCCTTAATTTGTTTGAGTGACAGTTCTCTGGCAAGCACCATGACGTCGGCCCATTGACTGAAAAAACGAACCGCCTCAAAGTTTGAGATGTTGGCCTGTGTGGATATGTGCACTTCCAGTCCCAGTTCAGCGGCATATGTAATCGCTGCTATATCGCTCGCAATGACTGCTGCCACACCTTGTTCCCTGGCATCCAGGCAGATTGTGCGCATCTGTTCCAGATCTTCATTGTAGAGAATCGTGTTCAGCGCAAGATAGCTTTTTATTCCAACCTGATTGCAAGCGCTTACGATTTCAGGGAGATTCTCACGTGTAAATGGTTTGGCAGCGCGTGCTCGCATATTCAGCTTGTCCAGACCGAAATACACGGAATCTGCTCCAGCTTTAATGGCAGAATGGAGCGAAGCGAAGGAGCCTGCAGGCGCGGTCAGTTCGATTTGGGGAACAGAAGACACAATATAATTTCCAATTTTATGATATAGTAAATCAATTCTGAATTTCGGGTTTAAATGTAATGATATTTTATTTCAAATGCAGGTGGTTTTTTAAATGGGACGCATAGAGTGGGGAAAAATTCAATTTCAAGATTCAGCCGGATTGAGAATACGACTAAAACATGAAATAAGGCTGGTCTTTTAAAATGGGTTCTAATTCGGGCGGCATACCGAGATGCTCCTTGTGAAAATCATTCAAAGCGTCAAGTGTTTGCGCTGAAAGTAAATCGGTAATTTCATTCAAAGCTTCCATAGAGACCATATAAGGTGCGAGAGAAAGATGCATTTGATTGCCAGTACATTCGCACATGATTTGATATTCAGGGGCAGTTTTTCGATCAATTCCCTTCACGATACATTTCGACAGCCATCTCTCCGGATCTGAATCAACCGGCTCCAGAACCTCTTTCATTCGGGTATAGAGATTCACGTTTTCCAGAAAATACGTTTCAATGCTCTGTAGTGATTGTTTTGAAAGTGATTTTTGCACTTCCATATAACACTCATAACAAATGGCATATTCGATGATCGTATCCGTTGTACCGAGTTTGGGATAATTCTTGATGGCTTTCTCAATGAAGTAATGGGTTCCAGATTCCAACAAAGAAATACCGCAATCCACGCAGCGGTGGAAAGGCATTCCCGTTGCGTCCGAATAGAAAAGTTTCGGGATTTCTACATGACTTGATTGGGAAGGGGTGTTCGCGTCCTTTAAGTCGTTTTGTTCCATACCTAAATTATCCATTTTGTTATACTCAGTTTAATCATTCTATAAAATAAATTCAAGATCTAAAATAGTGGATGTGAAATGATCCATAAGTATTTAAAATAAAACTTGCCATTTAATCTGATGTATTTTACATTAAATGCACAATACAACTAATGAGAGTTGCAATGAATAAAAAAACGATTGAATCCTTTCGACAGGATATCCGGCAGATTGAGCGGGAAATTGACCGGCAGCTTAAGGACAGCAGAATTTGCTGTGGTGTTTCGCTGGCCCAATGCCATTTGATGATGGAGCTGGGATCAGCTGGCCGAATGACGATTTCCAAATTGGCCGAGATCATGAAGCTCGATAAAAGCACGCTCAGCAGAACCGTTGAGGGATTGGTACAGTCCGGGTTTGTTGAGCGAACCATCAGTTCGGATGACCGCCGTTTTATGGATGTCGAATTCACGAAAAAAGGTGCGGAGATTTTTAAATCCATCAATGTGTCATGCAATTCAATTTACGATCGAATATTTGAGCGCATCCCTGTTGACAGGCACGAATCGGTGATTGAAGGAATTTCATTGTTCGCAGAAGCGATGCAAACGATCCGGGAAAGTTCCCCGAATGGACTCGCCTGTAAAACTATTAATGTTAAAGTATGAGCAGAAAGGTCCTGATATATGAGTAAATCAAGCTGCTGTTGTTCATCGACTCACGAGCAGACCAGTTGTAAGGAAAAAAACAAGTTGGAAAGAAGTATCATTCAAAAATCTGGTGAGATTCCAATTTTATCAACGACATTAAACAGTCAAGACAGAGTGGATGGATGGAAAGCACGCTGGGGAATCGGTCGGATGAATTATACAATCCAGCCTGGATTATATGGCATAAACAAGCCTGATGCCGATTCGCCAGTCCTGGTTACAGCGAATTACAAACTCACAGTGGATAAGGTTCGTAAAGAACTCATGGGTATTGATGCATGGATTCTTGTGCTTGACACAAAGGGTATTAATGTCTGGTGCGCTGCAGGTAAGAGTACATTTGGCACAGATGAATTGGTACAACGCATTGAGGATGTTCAGCTTGCTCAAGTGGTCAATCATAAAAAACTCATTATACCGCAACTTGGCGCACCCGGAATCGCCGCGCATGAAGTGAAAAAACAATCCGGGTTTCTGGTTAAATATGGGCCTGTCTACGCAAAGGACATTCCCCAATACCTCCGCGATGGAATGAAAGTACAGCCGGAAATGCGAAAGGTTCATTTCACACTGATGGACCGGCTGGTTCTCATTCCTATGGAACTGATGCCCGCACTGCGTTGGGCTCCTGTTCTGATGTTATGGATTCTCATTGTCCAATTATTACGTGATCACCGATTGTCATGGGGCTTATTTGTTGAGTTCGTTCCCTTCCTGGCTGCGATTCTAGCAGGTTCAGTCTTATTCCAAATACTTTTACCATTGCTCCCATTTCGATCATTTGTAATTAACGGCTGGCTGCTTGGCGGTTTGACCGCATTGGGGCTCTCTGCATTGTTTGATCATTCAGGAACTCTTGTACTGGTTCACGCTCTTTTATTGCCACCCATTACAGCTTTTCTCGCTGTTAATTTTACAGGAACGACCACTTTTACATCTCTGTCCGGTGTACAAAAAGAATTGGCAATCGGTGTTCCCCTGATGATCTTATCGATACTTTGCGGGATGGTTATTCAAATTGTATCCATTTTTTAAAGGAAGTACATTATGGCCATGCGCTATTTAAAGAATGTCACTACGCTTCAACTTGATTCTGATAAGTGCACAGGATGTGGTGTCTGTCTCACAGTTTGTCCGCATGAAGTTTTTAAAATGCAGGCTAAAAAGGCCGTCATCCAGGATAAAAACAAATGCATGGAATGCGGTGCCTGTGCGAAAAATTGCGCATTCGACGCTCTCACCGTGCGTGCCGGTGTGGGATGCGCTACGGCAGTCCTGGTGGGCCTGGTGAAACGTACCGAACCTCAATGCGGATGTCAGACCGAATCCTCGTGTTGTTAACTTGCGCTGAAACATCCACCGATTCTTTGCCGTATAGCATGATAACACAAATTGTGTAAAGGATAGCATTATGAAAAAAAGTATATTGATTCTGATGTTGATTTCAGCTTTTTCTCTTCATGCAGATGGCAACCGGATTACTATGGGTTTCAGTATGAAGCCGAGGATTCAATTTCATGAGGATTGCCGGATCTATGAGCGGCACAATGATGTCTATATTGTAAGTGATGAAGATCGAAGCGAACGTGTTATAATTACTGATAAGAATGAACTGCTCGTGAATGGCAAAACAGTTGAAACGGATTCAATGCAGGCGATAATGACCCAGCAGTATTATGATCTGACTGTGCAATGCCTTGAGGATGCGAAGAATATTGGCAAGGCCGGTGCGAAGATGGGGTGGGAGGGCGCCAAGATAGGTGTTAAGGCTGTGACAGGTGTTTTTAGAATGATCTTACCCGATTATGATGCGGATGATCTTGAACGCGACATGGAATATGAATCGGAAAAGATAGAGGCCAAAGCGGATATACTTGAAGAGAAAGCAGATGCTCTGGATGAGAAACTTGAGGAGCTTGAGGATTTGCATTATGATCTCCAAACAGAGATTGAAGAATTGGGTGATCTACTTTGGTTCTGATGGCTCATGGTTAAGTATAGATATTAAAAGGCGCTTTATTGAAGCGTCTTTTTTTTGTCAGGATTCATGTAATATTGCTTCTTAAATGAAAATTGTGTACACTATCCAAAATTAAAAAAATTAAAGCAGGAAATTCTTTTTATGAAAAAGACAGTAAAATGGGCTCTCATCGGATGCGGTGATATTTCCGAACGGCGCGTTGCACCGGCATTGATCAATTTGCCTGAGTCAGATTTAATCTCCGTTAGTCGGAAACGTGCAGATCTGGCTGAATCCTTTGCAAAACGATTTAATGCTCCCAAATGGTATAAATCATGGGAAGAACAGATTCAGGATAGTGATATTGATACGGTGTATGTGGCAACTCCTGTATACATGCATGAAGAGCAGGTCATCCGTTCTGCGGAAGCGGGTAAGCATGTGTTGTGCGAAAAACCCATGGCCATAGATCGTCATGCGTGTCAGCGTATGATTGATGCGTGTCAGGCAAATGATGTGAAACTGGGTGTGGCCTATTACAGGCATTTTTATCCCGTTTTGGACCGAATAAAAAAGCTGATCCAAACGGATGAGATAGGACAAGTGACTGTTGCCCAGATCAATTGTTTTTCCCAATTCAATCGAAAGCCGGATGAACCACGCGGCTGGCTGCTGGATCGGACGCAGTCCGGGGGCGGGCCTATGATTGATTTTGGATCTCACCGGCTTGAAGTATTTGTCCATTTATTTGGGAAGGATGTGGAAGTTACAGGTGTAAATGCAAATCTACTTCATCAGGATCGTAATGTTGAGGATACTTCCCTTGCAGTAATGCAGTTCAAATCAGGGACTATGGGCCTATTAACTGTAACGCATACGGCTGACGAATATCAGGACACGCTCATGCTTTACGGTACGAAAGGGTCTGTTCACATTCCCAACCTGAATCAGGGGGGGTATCAGGTGATTAAATCCAAAGAAATTATTAAGGAAGATACACTGCCTCCACACTCAAATTTTCATCAACCTTTGATTGCTGATTTTAACATGGCTATCCTTGAAGATCGTGATCCGGTTGTGAATGGAGAAGCTGGTAAAGTGATTACAGAAATCATTGATCGGATTTACGGGAATCCATGATTAAAAAAGGTCGTCCCGCACAGGCAGAACGACCTTTTCCTAAAATCCATTTGCTGTTTATGTCAAATTTACTCAGTCAAAATAACTGTACCAAAATGATCTGCGTCTTCCCAGATCATTGTATTCACATTCTCTAACGGTTCACAAGAGCCATATAAACAGCTGGTCTGACACAAATCCGCATCAAAATAGGCAACGGTCATCCCCATCTGTTTTCCAGATTCCAGAGTGGCTTTCATATTGGCTTGCGCGGGAATAGATTCTGAATAACTGGCAGAAAAGACATCTACAGCCAGTTCCCACGTGTTGGTGTTACGTTTTTTAACCTGTGCTACCTCAACATGATCGTTGAAATAAGCAAAGTTGGCATTTTGATCTGTTGTAAAATCTACTACCGATGAATCCATTTCGATGAAGTACGAGAATGCCTGGTGATTGGATTGAAATGGCCCACCTGATTGATCTTCATCTAAAAAGAGGACGACACAGTCATCATTTGAGACCATGTTGATATCATCGAAGCATGAAGAAAAATCATCATCAGTAATTTCAACAAGTAAATATATTTTCTGTTCGGTCCAGCCAATTTTATAACGACCAGAGAAATCGTTTGGATCTGTTACTGTATCACCAGTGATCCAGTATGCAATACCCGCCCAGGGCACGGATTGCCAAACTTCATCCGAGTTATCTCCATCAATCGTGGGAGCCGCACTGAGTTTGGGTGTATAGTAATCCGCTTTCACTTCGAGCTCAGGTTCGGTTGTGCTTTCTGAACACCCCAAACCAAGTGAGAAGGTTATTATTATAAAACCAAGTACAGAAAAAAGAAATAATTTTAACAGTTTCTGTGCACGATACATGTGCTCCTCCAAATTGAATAAACCGCGATTGTCCATTTGATACGGTAATCTGGCTCGAACTGTTTCACTTCAATTCTTTATTCCACTAGCATCAGATCACCAAAGACACTGGCATCCCGGTAGGCTCTGTTTTTATCTTCACCTTGGATGTCAATTGATCCATAGAAATGTTCACGCACACCCTGGCCATCATCATCACAATAGGCATTCGCATAACCGATCAGTTTGTTTGCTTTCAGCTCCGCTTTGGGGCTGTTGGTACCCAGAATGTCATTATAAATAGATGTGTACACATCCATAGCCACTTCCCAGGTGTGCACATTCCCCGATGACATGCGCTTGATTGAGAGATGGTCCGAGAAAAGCTGCGGACTGCAAGTGATTCCATAGTCCACTGCCCGATAATCCAGGGCTATGTGATAAGCAAAAGCATTGTAGGTGCATTCATGGTCCCCGCCGGAATTGTCCTCATCAATGAAAAGTTCCAGACAATCATCTTGCCAGTAATTCTGCAAAGGATTTGCATAAATATCTGAAAGGGAATCGTCTGTGATTTCTATGAGATAATAGAGTTTTTCTTCTGTCCATACAATTTTATATCGCCCCGTAAAATCCTCAGGGCTGGCCTCAGCTGCACCAATCCAGAGAGAACTTATTTCAGCCCATTCGGCGTCATCCCAACATGCATCATCTGCCTGACCGTTGATAGTGGGGGACTGAGCAGCTTTTGGCGCGTAATAGTCTGCAGTAGGTTCAGAAGGTTCAGGTTCTGTACTCTTCTTTGAGCAGCCGGTCCATCCAAAAAAACCGATCAGTGTTATTGCGGTCAAAACCGAAATAAACAAATAGCGTTTTGATGATTGTAACATTTTTATATCCTTTCAAATGTGATTATGCTGAAGCGATGTATGCGCGAATCGATTCCGAAATAGTTTCCCATGTCCATTTACGCTTTTCATCGTTACACTCCAAAAGTGTGATTCGAAATCCCTGACGTGAACAGCAGAATCCGGTCATGGGCACCACGCAAATACCAGTTGCACCGAGTAGATAATAGACGAACCGTTTATCCGGCAATACGGGTATTACCCGTTTTTCAATGTCTTTACGAATTAGTGCATTCTGAATTTCCAGACTTTGTTGGTTGTTGAGCACGCCATCATTAAAAATGATGGACATGTAAAACGCGCCTTGAGGTTTCACTGCGGTAATGCCATCCACTTTGGAAAAGATTTCATATGCTTCTGTGGCACGGTGCTCAAAAACCTGTCTCCGATGTTCGAGGTGTTCCGGATAGCGCGGGTCACCAATGACACGGGGAATCGAGTATTGCGGTAGACTGGTAGAACAGACTTCGAGACGCTTGGCGCTCAGCAGGCTGTCCACATAGGTTTTAAATTGAGGATGTTTGTCTTGATTAAAGATTTCAATACAGCCGCATCGTGAACCGGGCCAGGGATATTCCTTGGAAATGCCTCGAAGAGCCATACCGGGAACATCTTCAATCACTTCACTTAAATGTTTTGTCTGTGCGCCATTGTATACGATATGGGCGTAGATTTCATCACAGATTATGAAGGTTTGATACTTTCTTGCAATATCGACAATTCCTTTTAGCACATCAACAGGATATACCGCGCCGGTGGGGTTGTCTGGATTGATTAAAAGGATCCCTGCGATCGAATCGTTATATTTGACCTTATTCTCAAGATCTGCCAGATCGGGCATCCAGAGATTGTTTGGATCAAGATCATAGGTGAGATGCTCGTATCCAGAATGAGCGGCCTCTGCACTGGAATGGGTGGAATAAGCAGGGGAGGGACCGATGACGCGGGCCTCCCGCCTCAGAAATCCAAATACTTTGGCTACGGCGTCGCCCAGGCCGTTGAAGAAGATGAGATCCTCGGAGGAGATCTGACATCCACCCCGCTTGTTGACCTGATCTGCTAAGAATTCGAGTGTGGCAGGCACACCGCGGGTTGCGGCATACCCGTAAGTTTTATCCGTCGACACCAGATCAATAATGATTTCTTTGATCCAATCCGGTAATTTCTCGCCTTTTTCTATCGGATCGCCGATATTCTCCCATGTAATGTCCAGTCCAAATCGCTGCAATTCGAGTGCAACCTCTACAATTTCCCGGATTTCATAGGTGAGCTGGCCGGATCCTTCATGGACGATATCGCGTCTCATCTTGCATCCTTTACCTTGAATCAATTGATTGAACTGAAAAGATAAAAAGAATCATAAAAGGATACAAGTCCTTTGTTGGAAAATCCAACATAAGAAAAGAAAAAGGAAGGAAAATAGGGTTATCGGGGGCAGATGACTTTTAGCTGGGAAGGTAATAGCTTGATCTGTAGTTTTTGTCCTTTTTCACAAAGTGTCTCGCCATCTGCATGTGCGGGAAGTGTACCATCGACAGCCCTTATTGTGAGTTCATCGGTGAGATCCATCACGACTTTTTCATCGTCAGCCTGTGTGCCCTTCATGAATTTACCCATGAGCTTAAGGATTTGACGTCTCGTTGATTCTTTTACCAAACAGAGATTTAATCTTCCATCACCCGGATTGCCCTCAGGGGCCATCATAAAACCGCCGCCCATGCGCTTGCCGTTCATCACGGAAACCATGATGTATCGACGGTTTTCCTTCTTACCATTATAAACAAGTTCAATCAAAGGTGCGTTGAAATATAGAAACATGGTTTTAATCGCCGCGACGATGTAGGAAGGAAATCCGTTCAACCATTTCAGTTTTAACGCTTCAAATCCCACAATCGCGTCAAATCCCATGCCGACGCCGTTTCCGAAAAATCGGCCCTCTGGAAAATCTCCACCAATCACATGCCCCACATCAATCGTTCGGCGATGATTGTCTGCCAGAATTTCACAACACCGATTGATGTCATTTGGAATACCCACACCATATGCAAAATCATTTCCACGCCCTACGCATATCACACCAAGAGCAGCAGCACCCTCATTAGCCTGTTTCGCCAGCATGAGGCCATTTATAACTTCATTAATTGTACCGTCTCCTCCTGCGGCAACAACCATATCAAACCCTTCCTTCACTGCATTTCGAGCCAGATACACAGCATGACCTGATTTTTCTGTAAGCACAGCATTAAAATTCAGATTAAGCAGTTTGAATTGATCTTCGATTTCTTTCTTGTGTGATGCACCGGATCCACGACCAGAAACCGGATTGAAAATCAGTTTTATTTTTTGCATGTTGTCATCCAAGTTGGATATGTTTGATCAGACTATTGAAGCAAATATTTTAATGCTCCATGTCCACAATGATTAATCTGTTGCAATAAGCTTCAGGATATTGCCAGGCACATCTTGACCCAAATCAAAACGGATCACACGCCGGTTGGCGTTCAGGAGCGCTTCATAATCTCCAAGCGCCTGCGCATTTCGCAATACTCCAAACGATATTGAAGATGCCGGATCTCCCGGTGCATCAGGTATGGAGACATCCTCGGCAGGAATATCCGATATAAACTGGAGAAATAATCCTTTACCACTGTCTCCTTTGTGTAACTGGCCCGTTGAATGCAGGAATCGGGGGCCATATCCCGATGTGACGGCTAGCCGAGTCATATGGCGGAGAGATAACTTCAATTTGGCAATCGCTGCATCCGTGTCCTGGGTTGGCTGCACAAACGCCTGGATGGTGATATAATCACCCGGTCGCGCCTGATAGATGAAATCACTCAGCGTTTCAGCGGTGGGTTCCAAAGCGCTTCCTCGAGGGATCATCTGTGTTTCCTGGAAATCAATAATTTTTTCTTTGGCAATGGTTTTCGCTGTTTGAACATGGGGCTGATCAAATGGATTGACTCGAAGTTGTTCGCATGCAATCGCCGTGATCAGTTCCCAAAGAAAAAACAGGCCGCCCAGGTCATATTTCTCTTTCAACTGAATTTCAACAACAGGATGTCCGCTTTTTATAAATTGTGAAAGGGATTCGGATTTGGAATCATCACCGTCCAGGGTGATGGCAACAAAAACACGGTCTTTCTCATATTGGTCCGGCGTGCTTAGCGATTCACCAATCACTGGTAATATACCGATCCGGTTTTCCTTGCCGGTACTTTCTGCAATGAGTTGTTCGACCCAGTCGCCGAATTGAGCGATTTCATCTGAGAAAACAAACGTCGCCTTGTCCACACCAGCTTTTGCGAGTTTGCCGAGGATCACTCCAATCTGAACAGCCGGGTTGTCTTCAATATGACATGCTTGGATCGTTTCCACCGCGCTGGCAAGAAGTTTGTGAATATCAAGCCCCATCAAAGCGGCAGGTACGATGCCGAAGTACGAGAGTGCTGAAAACCGCCCTCCAATATTCGGATCATTCAAGATCACATCGCGAAAATTTAAAGAACGTGCGTCCTGATCCAAGCTACTGCCTGGATCGGTGATAGCGATAAATCGAGAGCCCACATCCACATCAGGAAGATTGTCTTTTACCCATCCAAAAAAGTAATTCATAAATGAACGGGTTTCTGATGTGCCACCCGATTTGGTTGCCACAATGAAAAGTGTCTTGTCAGGATCCAGTTTGCTAGCAACAGATTTGACTGCATCTGGATCGGTGCTGTCAAGCATATGCAGATCAAGGTACCCGGATTTGACTCCAAATGTGTTCTGCAGAACTTCAGGCGCCAGGCTGGACCCACCCATACCCAGAAGCAACGCTTGAGTGAATCCGGATTCAATAATTTTATCTGCCCAGGATTGAAGCCGGTTTGCATCATTTGCTATTTTTTCAGGAATTTCAAGCCACGCAAGCCGGTTTGTAATCTCAGTCGGATCTTCTTTCCATACTGTGTGATCCTGCTTGAAAATACGTTGAAGAATTTTATGCTCTGAAACTTCAGACAAAGCTTCCTGAATTACGGATTCCCATTCACCAAGAGAACAGGCGATCTTTATACGATCCATGAAAGTGTTACTCCTTCATTATCAATCGGGATATCTAACAAGTTTTTTAAAGTATAGAAATTTGGGATTCAATGCAAGTGTTTAAAAAAAGTTAATAATTATCCTGCAATCCAAAACAAATGAATTGGCATAATATCATATAATTACAATTTGTTATATAAGATTAATTAATCCATTGCGCTCTGATTTTTTTCAGCAACAGATCCTTTTCAAAAGGTTTTTGCACAAAGGGGATGGATAAATTCTGATTCATTTCTTCCATCAAATCCACGTCAATATCAAAGGCACTCATTGCGATAATAGGAATGTCTCGGGTACGGATATTCTGCCGGAGGCGTCCGATTACCTCATACCCGCTCATATCTTTCAGCTTGATATCAAGCAGGATCAAAGAGGGTTCATTCTCGGTAGCCAACTTGATGGCTTTGTTTCCGGATGTGGCCTCAAATAAGGGATATTTCTCCTCAGCAAGAAACTCTTTGATCAGTTCAAGAACAGACACTTCATCTTCAACGATAAGGATCGAGGGGAAAGACTCCTTAACAACAGTAAATGTGAGTGTCGTACCTTTGTCCAAAATGGAATCTACATAAATCGCACCGCCATGTTTTTCAATTAATCCCTTGACAATGACGAGTCCCAATCCGGTGCCTTTGTATTCATCATCTTCCACGCGATCAAACTGGGCAAATCGGGTAAACATTTTCTTCAAATTTTCTTTAGAGATACCGGTACCTGTGTCAATGACCTGGCATTTATAAAAGAATTTCTCCTCTTCAACCAGGATGCTGATTTGTCCGTCTTTAGGAGTATAGCGGATAGCATTGCTTATCAGGTTGTTAAAGATCTGAATGATCTTGTCTTCATCTGCGAAGAGGGGGCAAGGATGTTCCGGCATTCGAATTTCGGTGTTGATCCCCTTTTGTTCTGCTTGTTTAAGGATTCCCGTTTCAAGTTTATTGACTACTTCACAGAGATCCATACTGTTTTTTCTGAGAATAATCTTGCCGGATTCGATTTTTGAAATATCCAAAAGATCTGAGATAAGGCGTTTGAGTCGCTCGATATTGTCATCCAGGTCTTGCATCACATCTTTCTGTGTGTCCGTCATTTCGCCGAGGATTCCATCAATAAAAAGGGAAATACCCTCGCCCATTACAGCCAGAGGTGTACGTAATTCATGAGAGACCATGGAAAGAAACTCGGTTTTCTGCCGATCAAAATTTTTCAACTTCTGCATATGCTCATGTAAATTATTCTGCAGATTGATGATTCGCTCTCCGGTTTGCACTCTGGCATGTAGTTCCACGGGATGAAAGGGTTTGGTGATATAATCATCCGCGCCGGCTTCAAGACCAGTGATGATATCTTCTTTACTGGCTTTTGCTGTCAAGAGCATAATATAAATATAGGGCGCATCTTTTTTCGAACGGATTTTTCGGCAAAGTTCTACACCATCAAAACCGGGCATCATCCAATCCAGAATTGCCAGAGGTGGAGGATCAGGTAAAATCATTTGTTCCCAGGCTTCCGTGCCATCCTTGACGACAACGACCTCATACTCTTTTTTCTTTAAATTAGCTTCAAGCAGCCTGCGTGATATATTGTCATCCTCGGCAATGAGAATTCGCATGTTCAATCTCCGGTTGAATTATTCCTTATTGGATGATTGTAAAAGTTCCAGAAAATAGGACCGTACCCGTTCCATCTCTGACTGAAGGGCATTCAATGTGTCCGATGCATTTTTCAACTCATTAAACCGGCCCGCTTTTTCAAGGGCGAATGAAAGTTCGACTGCCTTGTCGGCTCCGAAATTGCCGAGCGCACCCTTCAATGTATGGGATTTACGTTCAATATCTTCAGCATTAGCGTTCTGGACACAAGATTCTAGATTGCTCATTGTATCGGGCAGTTCTTCAAGGAACATGTTGATAAGCTCGATCATGAGTTCGCGATCTCCATCCACAGCTTCGAGCGCTTTCTGCATATCAATTGACGCAGTCATGTCAGGCAGATCTAACGATGGTTCTTCTTTTTTAATGTGTTGACTGTTAATTATCCGATAAAGTTCATCCGGTTTAATGGGTTTGGATATATAATCATCCATGCCTGCTTCAAGGCAGCGTTCTTTGTCGCCTTTCATCGCATGGGCAGTCATGGCAATAATCGGGATATGTGTACCGCTTTCACTTTCAAGTCTACGAATCGTCTGCGTGGCTTCAATACCATCCATTTGAGGCATTTGTACATCCATCAGGATCATATCAAACTTGTCCGTTTTATACGCTTCCACAGCTTGCGCGCCGTCATTGACCGCAGTAATGGTGCATCCGTTTTTGGTAATGAGCGACACCGCCAATTTACGATTAATGGTATTGTCTTCAGCCAGCAATATATGATAAGTATACTTTAATTGAGACGATTTTTTCTGCTGATTTTTCCTGTCTCTTTCCTCTTTCAAGGTTTTCAGCTCATCCTGTAAATCGGAAAAACCCGCTTCATATAGCGAGTCCACAATTGAATTGTACAATTCGGATTGTTTGATGGGTTTTAGCTGGAAAGAAGAGATTCCGAAATCCTTGTATTTATCCGCTTTGCCTTTCTGCTCAGCGGAGGAAAGCATTAATATTGTCACCGTATGCATTTCAGGAATTTTACGGATTTCCTCAGCCAACGAGAAACCATCCATTTTAGGCATACATGCATCGATGAGAAGCAACGGGATAGCTTCTTTGTTTTGATTTGCTTTTTTTATTACATCGAGCGCTTGATATCCATCCTCCGCTAGAGTGGGGTGCATGCCCCACTTGGCGGTCATTCTTTCGAGGATATCGCGGTTGGTTTTGTTGTCATCCACAATAAGAACAGGCAGATTATGAAAATCCACAATCGGTCGAATCTTCGGTGTTTGCGATGTTTGTGTGGAAATTGCGAGTTCCGTAGTAAAGTAAAATGTACTGCCCGGGCCACCTTGCTCGCCGGAATTCTCAGGAGCGGGACTTTCAACCCAAAGCTCGCCATTCATCATGCTGACCAAATTTTTACTAATGGCCAGTCCCAATCCCGTGCCGCCATACTGACGGGTCGTGGAACCGTCAGCTTGCGTAAATACATCGAAAATCAGTTTTTGTTTCTTGTCAGGAATACCAATTCCCGTATCGGTTATTGAGAACAGGAGATTCACCATTTTTTTGTTCCCCGACACCTTTTTAATTCGCAGAACCACTTCTCCTTCATCGGTAAATTTTACTGCGTTTCCAACCAGGTTAAAAATGATCTGGCGCAGCCGTGTCGGATCACCGATCAGATCATTGGGAACATCGGACTCCACGTCGAAGACGAGTTCAACTTGTTTTTCATCTACTTTGAGAGCTAGGGTTCGCAGCGCATCACCGATTGAATTTTGCAAGTTGAAGTGGATATTTTCAATTTCCAGTTTGCCTGCATCAATTTTTGAAAAATCCAATATATCATTGATTAAGGTCAGAAGCGCGTCAGCCGAACTTTTAACTGCGCTTAAATATTCCTGCTGTTCCTCAGACAAGTTCGTATCCAGGGCCAGTTCTGTCATACCAATGATACCATTCATCGGTGTGCGGATTTCATGGCTCATATTCGCCAGGAATTCGCTTTTCGTCTTGGCGGCCTCTTCCGCAACGTTCTTAGCTTGATTCAGTTCCTTGACCAGATGGCTCAGCCGATCGGCATTTTCCTCAAGCTGGGATTTGGTTACCTCTAAATCTTTGGCATATTGCTTCAGTTCTTCCTCGGCCACTTTCTGATCAGTAATATCTCTTGAGATTCCGTAAGTTCCAATAATCTTTCCATCGTTGTCGTGTAATGCCATCTTGGTTATAGATGCCCATCGAATGGGTCCATCAGGTGATTTCTCTTTTTGAACCAATCCGATCACCGGATCCCCGGTTTTAACGATCTTTTGTTCAAGATCGAATGCTGGTTTGACATCTTCTTTTGAAAAGAAGTCATAATCCTGCTTTCCGACAGCAGCTTTGGGATCACCAAGTTTTAGAAAATCGGCCTGAGCGCGATTCACGCGGATGTAACGGCTGTTCCTGTCCTTGAAATAAATATGATCAGGAATGGTTTCCAACAAGGCATACAGGAGCTGTCGGTCCCTCTGGAATTCGGCATCTTTTCGATGCCTGTGAACGGCCATTTCAATGGTTGTACGTAATGTATCGGGATCCCAGGGTTTATGAAGGAAACCATACGGTTCCGCTTGCTGAGCCCGAGTGAGGGTCTCATCATCGACCATGGCTGAGAGGAACACAACCGGATAATTGAGCATGGCATTGATCTGCATGGCTGCATCAATACCATCCATTTGACCCTTTAATTTGATATCCATGAGGATGAGATCAGGTTTTAATCCTTCTGCTGCAATTACGGCCGATTCAGCCAAAGCCATAATTTCTAATACCTCGTAACCAAACTTTTCTAGTTCATATCTTAGCTTCTTGGCAATGGCTTGCTCATCTTCAACAATCAGGATGCGATATTTTTCGGCCGATTTTGCTTTTATCATTAGTTCTTTACTCTTGGTTTGTCAGTTTTCAACTTGAAAAGAATATGATTCAGATTTCACCTGCATTATTTATGGCCCACTAAATTGGAACCGTGATACATTTAGGAATTCATTATTAAATCAAAAATCATAACTATTATTCTGGCATCTTAACATGCTTATAAACAATAGAATATTTAATGTATACTCTTTAATTATCATCTGCCAAAATCCAATAAGACTACGATTGATGATTCCATGTCGTTTTTATTAAACGCGTTGTATTCCGACTTATCATATGATTAGCAAAGAGTATTCCAAAAAATGTCCTTAGTACACAACCCTTATTTTACATTTCTTTACTTGACAATGAAACATAGGCTCCGTAAAATATGTCTATAAGAATGAAGCCTAAAATTTCTCAGGCTCCATGAGTCTCACTCCAAGGGAGAATCTGAATGAATCTAAAATCTATATTCCTGCTAACCGTCCCCTGCATTATGATTGCATCTCATGCGTTTTCACAAACCTGGATGACATACAATCAAACCAACAGTGGATTGTTGAGCAATCGGATACAATGCATCTATGTGGATGGCGATGGCAATAAGTGGTTCGGAACAGACAATGGATTGACCCAGTTTGACGGCAATGAATGGACTACCACACAAGTAACGGGAGAGCAGCAGACGCTTGCATCCAACAATATTCGAGATATTGATTATGAAGTGACGACCAATGGTCCGGAACTTTGGTTGGCCACGGACAATGGTGTATCCGTGGTAGGTATTAATGTGGATGGCCTCACCATGGCCACGCCGTATCGCACGGACAACAGAGATTTGCTTTCAAACTCGGTGAATTCCGCTTCTGTAGATTCAGAACACAGACGATGGTTCGGCACAGATGCTGGTGTCACGATGTTCAATGGCAATGACAATGCGTGGTATTCGTTTGCTGACTCTCTGCCCGACTATCCTGTGGTTGACATCGGTATAGACAACGTGGGTGGATGGCGGTATTGTTGTACGCAGGGTGGGGGTGTGGGGCGGCTCAAAGTCGAAGTGGATGCCATCACAAAAGCCTCTGTATATGACTCGGACTGGAGTGGATTGATGTCCAATGATGTCCATACTGTCTACGTGTATGAAGATGGGGATCAATGGTTTGGAACCACAGAATCCGCCTCTTTCCATGACACCACTCTGACCAAGGAGCAGTGGCAAGTCTTTTTCCAATACAATGGGCTGGTAAGTGATGATATTCGGGTGATTACTGTGGATCAGTCCGATCAAGTCTGGTTCGGAACGCCTGCCGGTGTCTCCATGTACAATTGGACCAATTTTAACAGTTATACGACGGCAGACGGACTTGCGAGCAACACGATCCTTGACATTGCAGTGGATACGGATGGATCTCTATGGTTCGGCACAGACAACGGAGTGACGCATTACATTTCAGGTTCGGATGTGAATCCAGATGACCCAGATGTCATCGCGCAGAACTTTGAGTTGTTGCCGAATATCCCGAATCCGTTTAATCCATCAACCACATTGGCTTTTGAGCTTTCAGAGGATGCACATGTCACAGTGGAGATATATAATATTCAGGGGCAGATTATCCGCAAATTGATCAGGGAGAATCGAACCAGAGGAACGAATTACGGGGAGTGGAATGGTATAACTGATCAGAGAGTAGGAGCTGCGGCGGGTGTGTATGTTGTTTACGTCCGCGCTGTGGGAAACTCATTTGAATCTCGAAAATCTCAAAAAATTCTATTGATAAATTAAGAGATAAATTCAATTATTGAAAAAGCCGTTTCGCTTGTGCGGGACGGTTTTTTTTATACGTCTGCAGTATAAGGCAGTGTAAGTGCGAATGAAGATCCGCCTTTATGAAATGAGGAAATGTGATTTAAAAAATATACATATAGTACGTGATCAGTTGCCTTTAAGTTTATCTATTTAGTAGTTACCATGCAAATTATAAATCCAGAGATAAATAAAAATGGAATCATACAATATGATGAAAAGAAAAGACCACGAGCAGCCATTTGCAATCCTTAAAAAGGGAATGAAATTTCACCATATCGGTATCCCTACTGATGAACGAAAACCGAATGAAAGATACTTGGAGAAATACAAATTTTATTTTTCTGGGTTTAATACGAGTGAATACGGGATAGAATGGATGCGATTTGAGGAGGGTAGTCCAATATCCGCCATAATTCAACAGGTACCACACATTGCATTTGAAGTAGAAAATCTGGACTTAGCGATTGAAGGAAAAGAGTTGATCGGGGAGGTCAGTTCTCCTTCAGCAGGAATCCGGGTGGCGATGATATTGGAAAATGGCGCTCCAGTGGAATTCATTGAATTTCACAAAGATTAACTAAAAGAATATACAACATGATCACGAAAGTCATATTGTGCAAACATCCAGAGAATTAAAATTATTATCCAGAATTGTGGAAGGAAAATTCTGTCATGAGAAAAATTGCATATGGTTTCACTATGTTGAGCGTTTGTCTGTTATGGGTGTTTAATTTTGCATTCGCTCAAAATCCTCTAATCATGGACCAATTTACAGCCGATCCATCCGTATGCGCATTCGAAGGCAAAGTGTATATTTATCCTTCACATGATGTGAACTGTGGCACAAACTGGTTTTGCATGAAAGATTATCATGTTTTCTCATCTGAAAACCTGATCGAATGGACCGACCATGGTGTCATTGTCACCCAGGAACAAGTAGCCTGGGTCGACTCCACTTCAAATAGCATGTGGGCTCCGGATTGTATCGAGAAAGACGGCAAATATTATTTTTATTTCCCGGCCAGAGCCAAAGGCAATGGACAAAGAAGGGGATCCTCAATCGGTGTTGCCATATCCGATACGCCTTACGGTCCGTTTACACCTGAACCGGAACCGATCGAAGGTGTTTCCGGCATTGATCCCAATCCATTTATAGATAAAGACGGACAAGCCTATCTTTACTGGGCTGGCGGAAGACGTTTGCACATGGCCAGGCTCAAGGAGAATATGTTAGAACTTACCACCGAACCCCAGGAAGTTAAGGGATTTCCGGAGGGATTCAAAGAAGGCCCTTATCTGTTTGAGCGAAATGGGATCTACTATTTTACCTTTCCGCATGTGATCGAAAAAACTGAAGCCATTGCCTATGCTATGGGCGACAACCCGATGGGGCCGTTTGAATACAAGGGCATCATTATGGATGAATCGCCCACTGGATGCTGGACGAATCACCAATCCATTATTGAATACAAGGGGCAGTGGATTCTGTTCTATCATCACAATGACCTGTCTCCCGATTTTGATAAAAACCGGTCTATCCGGGCGGACAGTCTGTTCTTCAATGAAGACGGTACGATCCAAAAAGTAGTTCCTACCTTGAGGGGTGTCGGACTCACCCTTGCCACGAAAAAGATTCAGATTGACCGGTATAGCGCTATCAGCGAATCTGGGGCGGCCATTGCTTATCTGGATTCGGAAGATCCTTTTAAAGGATGGAAAACGGTTCTGAGCGAGAAGGATGCGTGGATCCGGTATAATAGTTTGGATTTCAGTGATAGGGATTTAAAATCGGTCAAAGTTAAAGCGGCATCCAAGACAGGGGGAGTCATTTATATGCGGATTGATAACGTGGACGGGTCTGTGATTGCACAGGTTGAGATTCCGAAATCCAAGGATTGGGGCGTGGTGGATTCAGCATTATTGGAAATTCCTTCGGGGATTCGAAATCTGATTGTTGTACTGAATGGCGAAACACCTATTGAGATCGATTGGATGCTCTTTGAATGATCAATCCTTTGCTTGGTGTAAGGGTGGCTGGCAATCCACCAACCTTACGAATGATGAGTGTAAAATCCCCTTGCATTTTCAATACGTGGTGTCGCATTTTAAAACGCCTGTCTCTTGATACCGCATTGCTGGTTGTGAGATTTGGGTCTTGTTTTGAAAATAATTTTATTGTATTTTTCTGGGTGCTTGATGTTAAAGGTTTCCTGAAATTTTACGGAGGATGAAAGTGAACATAAAATTTAACCTGGATCTGATGAAAAAACAAAAACTCCATACGGTCATTTTATTAGGGATAGGACTCCTTTTAATCACAGCAAACAGTTTTGCACAAGATCCGAATTTTTACGTGTACCTGTGTTTTGGTCAGTCCAATATGGAAGGCCAGGGCGCAATCCAGTCACAAGACAGAACGGTTGATAGCCGTTTTCAGGTGATGCAGGCAATCAGTTGTTCCAATCTGGGAAGAACGAAAGGTGCATGGTATCCAGCCGTTCCTCCTACATGCCAATGCTGGTCCGGTCTTTCACCTGCCGATTATTTTGGCCGCACCATGGTGTCCAATCTACCAGACAGCATCACAGTCGGTGTGATTAATGTCGCGATTGGTGGCTGCGATATCCGGTTATTTGATAAGGATATTTACGAGGATTATGATTCTACTTATGTTGAGAGCTGGTTTCTTGATAAGATCGAAGCGTATGAAGGAAATCCGTATCAGTATTTGATCGATCTTGCACAACTGGCTCAGCAAGACGGTGTCATTAAGGGAATTCTCTTGCATCAGGGGG
Source organism: Candidatus Zhuqueibacterota bacterium (assembly GCA_013202295.1). GTDB lineage: Bacteria > Zhuqueibacterota > QNDG01 > QNDG01 > JABMRT01 > JABMRT01. Next base: position 929 of record JABMRT010000109.1, on the reverse strand, counting down.
AAACAAACACGGGCAATAGTCAATGGCCGTCGTATGTAAATAAAATTTACAATGATATGCTCACAGACCTTTCATTGAGTGCAGATTCAGTACCTCTTTTAGCCGGAGAATTATTGTCTGCCGAGGGTAATTGCTGTTCAAGTATGAATACAATCATTAACAGGCTTCCTGAAACTATCACTACTGCATATGTTATTTCTTCGAGCGGATGTACGGGTCAGGATAATGCACATTTTGACTCGGAAGGTTACAGAGAACTGGGAAGACGGTATGCCGCGACAATGCTTTCATTGATGGGGTATGAGGTATCGGGTGTAAATGATTTAAAAAAAAACAATGATAGTTTTACATTAGAACAAAACTATCCCAATCCGTTTAATCCGGTGACGAATATACATTTTCAAATATCAAAACCGTCCCATGTTGAGATTTCAGTGTATGATATCAATGGACGGTTTCTGGATACGATTTACAATCGGGAAACCGGCGCGGGTTCGCATTCGATACTGTGGGACGCGTCTGAATTTTCTTCGGGTTCCTACTTGATTAATCTCGAGTCGGATGGCTTTACGAAGTCTTTGAAGTGTTCGCTGGTGAAATAATTGAAAAATTAGATGTTGTCTGCACGTCAAATCCCCGAATCGAAATCCGGGGATTTTTTCATTATGGCAATCCCCCTGAATCTCCACATGAAAAAGGGGGACGCCCAAATCTCCCTTTGAAGGCGACCGAAGTGAGTTCCGAAGGAATGATCTGAGGAAGTGCCTGTGGTAGAGATCCACGTCCATTATTGTTGGACGAGAGCTTGTCCCGCGCAGGCGGGATAGAGGGATGTTAAATTTCCCTTGCATTTTCAATTTCTGTTACTATATTTAACTCATATCATCTTTTTGCGCGACATCAATGTGTAAATCATCACAGATTTGTGT
>JABMRT010000108.1 GCA_013202295.1 Candidatus Zhuqueibacterota bacterium | reverse complement strand
CTCAAATACTGTTCCAAACTGAGTTGCGTTAAAGAGAAAGGTGTTTGTACAAAAAATGCCGACATATCCTTTCCTTGGGAAATTGCTAGAGCCCAGATTTTTACCATTTTAGTATACTGCTCAAGAACATGACTGTCGTTGACCTGCTTAAGTAATCTTTTACCGATTAATTGTTTTTCAGTTTTCCTGTTCTTTTGGTGCTTCTTTTCTGCAGCAATCTTTCGATTATGCAAACGGTATAAAAAATCCGGAAGATGATAGAAGAGAAACTGGTAGCAATGGGCAATATTAAAGTCCAATAAACTCAGATAAATATCTTTAAGTCCAATTATGCCAGGTTTATAATGTTTTTCTAAGTGTTTATTAACTTTTTCACCCATATTTCTACTTTTTACAAAATTTTCCTTGACAAAATTTTAGTGGTCGCTTCCAGTATTCAGACTACAATTCCAGCTTAAATGTATTTCCACTACTTAGAGTGCTTTACAAAATTCTAAAGGAAAAAACAAAATCTGGCAGGAAAATACGATGCCCAAAAAAAGACGTTCCCCCAAGGACGATATCAATATAGTAACAAATATTGATGTCATCCCAATGAAAAAAGACTTTACCCGTGAGACATTGCAATTTCTGGGTAAAAAATTTCGAAAAAATCAGAAATATTTTAGTGTAAGGGATTCAAAAACAGGCTTGGTCAGCCATCTACGCATTTATATAGAAGATAATTACTGGGGGCCAGCGCAGCGACTAGCAATGATATACTTAGATAACTGGATTGAATTGACGCAGTATTATCTAGAGCGACATGAAGTCAGTAAGGCAGCCTGGAGAATATTTAATAATCTTGAGTTGCGCCAGCTGATCGAAATCCTGACTTTACTCGGATATCGGGTTAATGATATTGCCCTGGTCATTGAATATTTTATACCGAAACTGACGGTATCGGCAGCTGACATTAAAGACTACCGTTATTGGTTCTGGAATTTCATCCCAGATCCCGGAAAGACGGGGAATTACGCACGTAGAGTAATGCAGTTTATAAAAAATGATTCGCTTCTGAGCCAGCTCTATGAGAAATATCTAAAAATCATCGAGAGTGATTACACCATCGCTGAAATTATGATTGATCTCGGAATACCGGTTCCGGAAAAAGATTTGATGGATTTGAATTATTATACCCTCTGTCTCAGTACAATGAACACCAAGCAGGAATTAAAGAAAGGCCACAGTAAAAAAGCCTATCGGCAGGCATCGATATCACATAGACTTTTAGAAAACAACAGATTAATTGGAGGCGACAATAACCCATCGGCCAAAATATTATTAAAAGTCTCCCATGATGAAATACCCGAGGATGCAAATATAATTGAGGTTGATGGCGATGTATAAATACTACAGCCTTGAGGACAGATATCACATCCTGGATTCATATGCTAAAAATGGTATGAAATATGCCGTTTATAAGTATAGTGTAAGTCCGGCCGCGATTTACCGGTGGTTAAAATTGGTAAAGGCCGGTAGATCAGTGCGGGATCATTTCGGAGCAATTTCGGCTGCTGTGTATCGTCGCATCCAGGCCTGTCTGGATCAGATATATTTTAAATCCATGGATGCGATTGTCCGGGACAATAACCTGCCAATTCATTGCAAGTCACTGGGGAAAATAATTCGGCGGCTGGATTTACCGGCATATAAAGTTGAAATTATAACTTATTTTTGTAGGCGGGAGGGTCGTTCTATTAAGGCCGTAAAAACATTTTTTTCCATGTCTTACCGACCCTGCTGCCCTGTTTGTGGCAAGCCACTCGTTTACAACGGGAAAATGGAACTGTTTTTATATTATCCCAAGCCCAATGAATTTTACCTTTCGAGGGGAAAATTATTTTCTGTGAACAGTCAGGATTTCAAGGACCGAATATACCCACTTTTGGCACTTCCGCAGCAAAACCTGCCCCTATTTAAATCCCTGGCTAGATGAGAATTATGATCTATCATATCATAAGGAAATGTAGCACCAGACTGGCAGAGACCTGGTGTGGAT
>JABMRT010000107.1 GCA_013202295.1 Candidatus Zhuqueibacterota bacterium | reverse complement strand
GCCCATCCATTTGGTGAACACAATTTGTTGGTTTTCACCAATATCGGGGATGGCGTCCACCGGAACAGGATTCCTGGGCAGACCGGGGATGTCCCAGTCAAAGGGCGCAACAATGACGCCCCAGGTCAGGATAGCCAGAAGGAACAATGCAACCACGAGTTTGTTGTCCAGGCAAAATTTTATGAGTTTATCTAACATAATCAATATCCTTCTTTGATGGAACGCGGATTCAACGGATGGAACGGATTTACATGGATCTATTTAATTCCATTCGACTTGTGACGATCCGTTTCATCTGTGTCCTATTTCCGTGGAATTAATGTCTCCTTAATTTCTCCGCATCGCAGCATTTTTGAGCCGAAATACGGATTGGAAATCGTGGAGTCGGTCTGCAGCCATTCCGCTCCTGTATTGTCAAAGGCCATGGAACAATAGGCACGATGGACAGTATTCGCTCCACTGTGTCCAAACGTTTTTTCTGTTTTAATGATCTGGGCGCTGATTTTGTTAAATGCAGCGCGGGTGGCTTCAATGTCAGACCAATGATGCGCATGTTCAGTCACAGCAAGAATCTCTTTCTGGATATCCATCCAGAGGTGCCCGGCATGACCATCAGGTACTTGAATTCCAGATATCGATAATCGAAGATCGATGAGCGCGTCTCTGGCGGACTTGAATTGATCATTCGCCAGGGCCTCCTGCGACGTAAAATAAGAATCATAAACAGGCTTCAGCAATTGCCGGAAGGCTGGAGACACATTCACGGATTCGGCCGCCATCTCTGATATATCTGATGGGTAGGACTCTTTTTCTGAGGATTTCTGCGACGATGTTCCACCCCCATGATTTGCATGCCCTGTCATGACCACGCCCCCCTCGGGGTTCATCATGCTGGGTTTTGCCAGAATCTGAAGCGCACTGTCAATTTTAAAATTGCCCTTTACTACTACGATTTCTCCTTCCATCAATCCGGATAGAACTACATAATAATCACCGGCACGCGGTCCGAGAGTGACTTCACGGCCCTCAAATACAGGGGCCTTTAGATCCGGCTTGCGCACATAAACCACAGCACGTTTTCCGGTTTTCAACACAGCGGTTGCCGGAACGAGAATCGGATTTTGTCCATCCTTGGGCAATTCAGCATCAACGTTTGCACGGATAAACATGCCTGGTTTCAGTAAACCTTTTCTGTTGGGCATATCCAAACGCACCTGCACCGAACGTGTTTTTCCATCAAGCACCGGATTGATGAATTTAATCATTGATTGGAACGTTTTACCAGGAAGCGCCTCGGCTTCGAAAGACACTGTTTGCCCTTCAGAAAGGAGGCCAATGTCTTTTTCATAGGCGTCCAGAACAGCCCATACCTGCGAGAGATCGGCGATGGTATAGATCTGCGATCCCCTGTCGACATAGCGGCCTTCCAAAGCGTTCTTGTGAATAACCACCCCTGAAATCGGGCTGACAATAATCAAACGATCGGACGCGGTTCCACGTTTTTCTACATCATCAATCTGATTATCCGTCAGGCCGAGCTGACGTAGCTTTTCACGAACTGCATCCACAAGGATCTGAGCGGACTTGCCGGCTATGCCGCCGGATTCCATTTGTTGAAGAGCCTGAAGCAATTCCTCCTGCGCTGCATAAAGGGCCGGGCTGTACAGTTCCACCAACGGATCACCTTGTTTCACTTCAGTGCCCGTAAAATCAACAAACAGTTTTTCCAACCGGCCGGGCACCCATGCTGTGATGGTTTTTATATTCCTTTCATCCACCAAGATTTTGCCAGACAATCGAACTACTACCGCTGCTTTGCCGCGTTGCACAATTACTGTGGAAATCTCCGCCAATTTTGCCGAGGTCTTCGACAGTTTCAATTCCCGTAGCCCCAGTTCCTCATCATTTCCTGATTCAAGAGGGATCAAATCCATGAAGCAGATGGGGCATTTGCCAGGCTTCGGTAATTTGATCTGTGGATGCATTGAGCACGTCCATAATTCAGCTTCCGCAGTTTCGGTGTGTGTATGTGTAGTCAAATCTTCAGACTGATCATCCGAATTCCCAGCATTACCAATGATCAGCCCCAGAATAAGGGCGACTCCGACAAGTATCCATGTCGTTCTGGGTAGGTTTTTAAAAAAATTCCACATGTTATTCATTCTGTCCTCCCGGCCAGTTTTAACAATTGCGCAACGGATTTGAAATAATCAACCTTCGATTTTTCTGCTGCCAGCGTAAAATTCAGATGACGTCTTTGTGCGTCCACCAAAGATAAAAATTCCATTTCGCCTACGATGTAGGCTTTTTCCGTGGCTCTCAGCGACTCAAGACTTTTCGGCAGCAGCCTATTCTGATACAAGTGCCATTTACGTTTAGCGTCTTCATACGCGAACCAGGCGTTTTCGAATACTGCTTCAAGCGTGTTCCTTGTATTTTCTACAGTTGCTTCGGCTTGCTGTTCAGCTTCCCTGGCAGATCGAACTTGACCCGCCTGCTTGTATCCCCAGAGCGGTAGGGTGAGCGATCCCATGATGACCAGAGGATCTTTGCCGCTTTCCGATACCAGCTGGCCACCCATCCATTTGTCACCGGTTGACATATAATCCACACCTACGCTGAAGTCAGGCAGCCAGTTCAGCTTTGTTCGGGTGACTGTTTTTCCTGCAGCGTTTTGCATGGATTTTCTGGATGCCAGTTCTGGATTATGGTTCAGTATGGCTGTTCGGATTTCGTCTCGATTCAAGAAAGCATCCGGATTCTCCAACGATTCAGGCAGGATGATTTGCGACAACGTATCCTCATTTAATAATGCCATGAATTGTACTGATAGAGGCAGGCGTCTCGATTCCAGTGTCGCCAAATCATCTTCAAGTTTGATGGCTTCGATCTGTGTTTTAATGAGATCCGGATGTTTTGCAGATGCGGTCCGGAATTTAGTGAGAATAATCTGCTCCCACTGGCGGACGAGCTGCAAGTTCTCACGCGTGATCATAATGCTTTGTTCGAGAAAGTACACGTCCAGATAGATGGTTTGCACCTGAAAAATCAGATTCGCAATAACACCCTTCAATTTTTCATGGGCAGCATCAGCTTTAAATGATTGAATGTCGCCTTGCACCTTCAGTTTGCCCGGCCAGGGAATCGTTTGCATGAATCCGATTTTCCATTCCTGTGGCCCGACAGCGGTTTCAATGTTTTCCAGAAAATAGCCATAGTTGATTTTTATATCTGGAAGACCGCGGGCAGCGTGGATACTTTTTAATTCGGATTGCCACTGATGATAGGCAGATTTGATTTCGGGATTTTGTTTTAATGCCAATTTTAGATATTCTGATAAATTGGGAGACAACATTTCGATCGAGATAGATCCTTTTAAAACTTTCTGCTCAGATTGTGCTTGAGGTTTCACTTTGTTAATTCCGTATAGCAGTGAGGTGAGCAGCATATTGATAACAAACCATTGCTTCATTATTTTCTGCATCTTCGTATCCTCCGACCAACGATTGTCACACTCTTTGTGTTTAGACTGGAAATAGTCAAATATCAGGCCAAATAGTAGTGACATGCACCTATCTTTATAAAAATAAACGATATAGTAAGGTTTTCCAACTATCTAAGAGAGTGTGGGAAATGTTGAATAATCTAAATTCTATACATGAATTGTAGAATATTCAACAGCCTTGTATAATCCAATGTTGAGAATTATAGAATTTATTTATGTCATGAATAAAGTTTTCCATTTTCTGATTTTGTGCATGAGAATGTATCAAAAGATTGAATGATGTCTTATGATGGAATATTATGAAAGTATGAATCAAATGCAAGCCGATTTTACATGAGAGATTTATCAAATTATTTGCAACAGCAGAATTCAAATTTATAAGTTATTTCAAGAAAATAGGGAACATTAAAAGTAGAGTTGATGTATATGCAATATAGGGTAGGGGGGTATACTTCGTGCTTAATTGAAAAATTTTGCTGACTAATAAGGAGATATTTGTGAAAAATACTAATTCAGAACATTTATGTCATTCCGATAAGGACGATCGGAAAAGTCATCACTCTGAGAAACTCAAGTCAAATCTCATTTCAAGGCTAAACAAGATCGAAGGGCAAATTCGTGGCATAAAACGACTTATTGAAGAAGATACATATTGTGACGATGTATTGAATGTAATCTCATCTGTTCAATCGGCATTGAGGGGGACAGGTGGCGTGTTATTAGAACACCACATAAAGAGTTGTGTTGTTGATCAAATTATAGAAGGTGACGTTGAAGTTGTCGACGAACTCATGAAAACCATTCAAAAACTAACCAAATAAAATAGTGGAGAAGAGAATCATGAAATCTGTGACTTTAAATGTGGAAGGAATGTCCTGCGATCATTGTATGCATTCGATTGAGGGCGCATTAAAAAGCATTGGCGTGATTGGTAAAGTAGCTCTGGAAAAAAAGACTGTACAGGTGGATTTTGATGAAAATAGAATTACCCTTGAAGCGGTCAAAGAAGCCATCAATAACCAGGGCTACCAGGTCCAGTAAAGCAGGAGATAAAAATGAAATCTGAACAGATCACCCTTGATGTTTCAGGAATGACCTGTGCTGCCTGTGCAACCCGAATTGAAAAGGGATTAAGCAATTTGCCAGGTGTTGGGAATGCCAATGTTAATTTTGCCATGGAAACGGCGAGTATCGAATATTTACCTTTGGAGATTTCCCTTCCCGATATCATTACCAAAGTCAAGCAATTGGGATATTCTGCATCAGATGGAAAAGATCCAGATTATATTGAAAATATGCGGAAACATGAAATTCGGCGTATGAAAACAAGATTTATTGCTTCGGCACTTCTTTCCTTACCATTAATTTGGACCATGGCCAGCCATTTTTCCCTATTTTCATTTATTTGGGTTCCTGAGATATTCATGAATGGATGGTTTCAATTCGCCTTGGCCACCCCTGTTCAGTTCATTGTCGGCTACCCGTTCTATATCGGCACATTCAAGGCATTACGTAATAAGGGTGCTGACATGAATGTCCTGGTTGCATTAGGCACTTCAGCCGCCTATTTTTATAGTCTTTTTTTAACAATCAAGGCGACTGTGAATGGTCATCTGCATGTTGATCTATACTTTGAAACCAGTGCAGTTCTCATCACTCTTATCATTTTAGGGAAACTGTTCGAAGTACAAGCGAAAGGAAAAACATCTGCGGCTATCAAAACACTAATGGGCTTGCAAGCAAAAACCGCACTCATATTCCGGGATGGAAAAGAGCAGAACATCCCGATCGAGGATGTTATTGTTGGAGATATTGTAATTGTCAAACCAGGAGAGAAAATCCCAGTGGACGGGAAAATAGTTGAGGGCGCTTCTTCAGTGGATGAATCAATGCTCACTGGCGAGAGTATTCCCATTGAGAAAAGAGTTGGAGACAACGTCATTGGCGCGTGTTTAAACAGACTGGGTTTTCTTAAAATAAAAGCCACAAGAGTCGGAAAAGATACTGCACTCGCTCAGATTATTCGAATTGTAGAACAGGCCCAAGGCTCAAAAGCTCCGATTCAGCGTATTGCTGATAAAATTTCAGGCGTGTTTGTTCCGATAGTGATTGGCATCGCTTTTATAACATTTCTAGTATGGTTTCTATTTCTTGCACCTGGCTTATTTGCAAGTGCTCTCGAAAAAGCCATTGCGGTTTTGGTAATTGCTTGTCCATGTGCACTGGGTCTGGCGACTCCCACTTCGATCTTGGCAGGTTCAGGAAGAGCAGCCGAGTTAGGTGTTCTCTTTAAAGGCGGAGAACACTTGGAATCCACACACAAAGTCAACTCTATTATTTTGGACAAAACAGGCACATTAACCCGGGGCGAGCCTGTGCTCACCGATATACTGCCTGAAGGCATTGATGAAATTAATTTTCTGAAGTTAATCGGATCCGCAGAAAAGAACTCGGAACACCCCCTGGCAGAAGCCATTACGAAAGGTGCTTCAGAGAAAGGGATCGAAACAATTGGACCTGAAGAATTCGAGTCCATACCCGGACATGGTATTTGTGCCGTTGTTCAGGGAAGATCTGTTCTGGTTGGAACCGAGAGATTATTGACGCGCTTTAATGTTTCATTGGACGAGAAGATAAGTAAAACGATGAGTGATCTTGAAGAAAGAGGAAAGACCGTCATGCTAATGGCTATTGATAATACATATTCCGGAATGGTTGCTGTGGCAGATACGCTTAAAGAATCCTCAAAAGAAGCAGTGTCCCGCATTCGTGAAATGGGAATTGAAGTGTTCATGATTACGGGTGATAACAGGAGAACAGCACAAGCAATCGCACATGAAGCAGGGATTGAACATGTTCTGGCTGAAGTATTGCCAGAGGGCAAAGCGGATGAGGTGAAAAAATTACAAGACGCCGGTCGAATTGTTGCTATGGTGGGCGACGGGATCAATGATGCGCCTGCTCTTGCCACCGCTGATATCGGTATTGGTTTGGGTACTGGCACCGATGTCGCCATTGAAACGGCAGATATTACCCTCATGCGGGGAGATTTGAACAGCATCGTCGATGCCATTGTGATGAGCCAAAAAACCATGACCAATATTAAGCAGAATCTTTTCTGGGCCCTTGCTTATAATAGTCTGGGTATACCAATTGCAGCTATGGGTTTTCTTGCTCCCTGGCTTGCTGGTGCGGCCATGGCCATGAGTTCTGTGTCGGTTGTCCTAAACGCTTTACGTCTTCAGCGTGTCCGAATTTAGCATTTATATGATTTAGATAATGGATTAATGAGATCAGTCTTTACTGATGATTTAAATTGAAAACTGGACTCGTATCTTAAATTTATTTTTTCGGTACAATTCTTCAATTCTTATCATGCCAATTCGAGCAGAAAGTGTGGTGATGAGTTCAATGGGACAGACTGTACACCAGAGACGTCCCCAAAAAATCGATATAATAATTATAATGGGCCACCAGTAAGACCAGACAATCAAGTTAGCCAGGTTGGTATTACGAAGAACTTTAGCAAATGCCATGTTATTCGTATTGGCTAAAAGCCTACCACAAATAAGTAAGATGAAGATGATAAGTGTCATTAATTGAAGCAGAACCGGAAACCATGACTTTCGATATAAGTTGTTGATAAGAGTGGTTCTCGTTATTGAACTTTTATCCCCCATTTTTTCATCCGATAAATCAAGACATGTCTTGGGATACCAAGACGATCGGCTGTGTGGGTTTGGTTGCCATTTTCCAAATTGAGTGTTTCTATGATCAATCGCTTTTCTACAGCTTCCAAGGTCATATCATGGTGGGTATGGTGGGTCGGTAATCGACTCTCTTGCTGTAAGTCACGAATTGTCAAATGTCCTTTTTCCGCTAAAACCAGTGCCCTTTGAATCACATTCTCCAATTCCCGAATGTTTCCAGGCCATGCTCGTTTTGAGAGTTCGCGGATAAATTCCGGTTCTATGTTCCAATTTTGATCAGATGTGTGTTTTTGGATGAAAAAACTTGTAAGTTCCGGAACATCATCCAAGCGTTCACGAAGGGGGGGCAGGTTGAGCTCCATCACAGCAAGTCGGTAAAATAAATCCTGTCTGAACGAACCATCTGTCACTGCCTGAGAAAGATCGCAGTTGGTGGCAGCGAGAATACGAACGTCCACATCCACAATATGGTTTGAGCCAACCGGTTCAATCTGATGTTCCTGCAGTACACGAAGGAGTTTGGCCTGAAGGTTAGGTTTGAGTTCGCCAATTTCATCTAAAAAGAGTGTGCCGCCATCTGCCTGTTCGAACTTCCCCTTTCGATCTGAATTCGCTCCTGTAAATGCACCTTTCACATGTCCGAACAGTTCGCTTTCCATCAGGTTGTCCGGGATGGCCGCACAATCTAGAGGTATAAAAGGACCAGTAGTTCGCGAGCTAAGTGTATGCAGAGCGCGGGCTGTGAGCTCTTTGCCAGTTCCACTTTCCCCAAAAATTAGTACAGTTATATCTGAGGGAGCTACTTTTATGATTTGTTGGAAAAGCTTCTGCATCACAGTACTTTTGCCAATCAGATTTTCAAGTCCTGTTTCTGATTGAACTTGTGTGCGAAGCGCGATATTTTCTCTTTCTAGATTTCGAAGACGCAACGCCTTTTCAATCACAAATCGAAGCTGTTCAATCCCGAAAGGTTTGGTCAGAAAATCATCGGCACCACTATGGCAGGCTTCAATGGCATCTTCCACCGTACCAAAGGCGGTGATGAGGATGAAGATGACATCTGAATCCAGCGTTCGGATTCTTTTGAGCACTTCCAGCCCGTTTATGCCAGGCATGGCAATATCCGATATGACAACCTCAAATCGTCCGGATTTGAAAGTCTTCAGGCCCGATTCCCCATCCTTCTTTGTTTCAACAGAAAAGCCCACATCTTCAAGTTGATGCTCCAGCACCCGATTCAGGCTTGCGTCGTCGTCGATCAAAAGAATCCGCTGTTTTGATTTCATGTGATTTTTTTCGGATAAAATGTCAGGGTGAAGGTGATACCTTTATCCATCTGGCTCTCCACTTCGATTGTTCCTGTTCTGGATTCAACTAAACGTTTCACAATAGCCAAGCCAAGGCCGGTTCCCTCCTTTTTTGTTGTATAAAAAGGAGTGAAGATGGTCTCTAACTGGTTCTCAGGAATGCCTGGACCGTTGTTCGAAAAATGAATTATTACAGTCTGATCCGATTTAAGAATTTGGATGTGGATCATACCGCCTGGTGTTAAGGCGGCCAGCGCATTGAGTGCCAAGTTCAGGAACACCTGTCGTGCTTCAACCTCAGACATCGGGATTGAAACAGGCGAATCAGGCCAGTCGGTCTGGATCTGAATATTCTGTTTTCTGATTTGTGGGCCGACAAGCTGAAAGATGGATTCCAACGCGGCAATGACATTCGTTGTTTCTCCGGAAGCAGCTGGGTGACGAGCTATCGTCAAATAATTGTCCACGACCTGGTTCAGCCGGTCCACTTCATCTGCAAGAATTTGAGGGAATTCCAGGCAGGTTTTGTCCGACTTGCAGCGTTTTTTCAGAATATCCGCTGCGCCTTTAATCGATCCCAGCGGATTGCGCACTTCATGCGCGAGCGATGCGGTTAACTCTCCGAGCACGGCCATTCGGTCTGCACCGCGCAACTGATGCTCCAATTCCGCCATCTGATCCGACTGCTGTTTTAGCTTCTGATATGCTTGATCGAGCTCTTCAGCAACATCCCTGTAGCGGTCGCGTTCCTTGCGGGTTCGGTCCGAAAGAAGCCCTGATAATCCTCCAATCAGCAGATATAACAAGATCTCATTAAAGCGAACGAGGTTGGATAAAAACGATCCGCTCCATTGAAAAACCACATGCGGCAGATAAATCAGACTTATGATGAATGCGATTAGAAATCCGCTACGGAAGCCATACTGAAGCGCGGCTAGCAGGATCGGGAAAAAATAGAGACGTCTGAATATTTCATGCAAGTGATGATGAGTGGTTGGAATTAGATAATGACCGATGGATATTGCGATTATAAGAATCAGTATGAGAGCCATTGAAAATTGATATGTAAGGCGTTTTGTCTTCACTTTTACGTTCCCTTGTGCTGCTTTGGTATCACGTCAAATATTGTTTCTTTTTGACTTAAATTCCATTAATACCTTGATATGGTTCCTATTCGATTGTAGTGCGTTATCTTGTTTTACATGAGAATTATAAACCAGGAACTGTAAATTTATTTGAGAAGGCCAATGCGTTCATCCGCTTGCCTTGTTAAATCTATTAGAATAATGCCAAGCCGTTCACATTCTTTATCTATTGTGGCTTGACTGGTGTCCTCATCCAATTGATAGGGCTTTCCATAAATCACAAGCGTCTTGGCAAACGGAAGTGGAATTTGGTATTTATCCCACGATCGCATGGTCAGGGCGGGTTTAGCCGAAATAGACATGGGTATAACCCATGCTCCGGATTTTTTTGCCACGAATACAGCTCCGGGTTTCACCTGATAGATCGGGCCTTTGGGGCCATCCGGTGTGACGAGCAGATTGGATCCCTCTTGAACACGACGAACCGCCTTGATTAGTGCACGGGCCGGTGATTTGTCGCTGGAGCCCGCCACAATACCAAACCCGGATTTCTTAAGCACATCCGCAATGAGCATTCCGTCCCGGCTGGGCGAGACAATCACATTGGCATTCATTCTGCGTAGGAAATTGATCACCAGAAAATGTCTGCCATGCCAAAAAGAAAAAATTAAACGTTCACCTTTCTTGAAGAGTTCATCTACTTCCTTACCGCCAATCACATGGATGCGAAGCGAGGAACTTATTCCGTGTATAAACACCCAGGCCAAAAGGGAATAAAGTCTTTTGTAGAGCCAGTTTTTCAAATTTCAGATTACTTTCGTTTTAATTCTATACAGATAGAATTTAATTCAAATGTATTGATTTCGATTGTATAAGTCAACTATCGCTTTTTCTAGCTTCGTTCAGTTTTTGGCCAGAAGGCTAATTTTCATCCAATTCGTTTCATATTCTACGGGTAAGTTTATACTCAACCTGAATAATTGTTGCCACTGGCAGGGTAATTGCTAATTGACTACTAAATTATCACTTAAGTCTATTTTTGCTTGACTTTGAAGGGCTGGTTTTATAAGTTATTAGTAAACCATTATAGCTAAGATCTCGGAGTGTTTCATGCGCGTTGTGCGTAGCATAATCCCTTTCATTATCATTGCTTTTACATGTTTGACCGTTATTATCCCTGCTTTTTCGGCGACGGGTGTCCCAGTGATCATCAAAGCCAAACGTGTAGATAATGGGGTGGTTATTCCCTCTGAGTCTACATTGCAGTTGAATTCTAATGAAATGATCGCAATTGATTATACGTTCGAAATGCACAACCATGAAAGCTATACCCTTGAGATTCCGATAAAATCAATTTATAAACCGGAGCCGCCTTATATTTCAGGATGGAAGGATGATACGGTTTATGTCGCTGCGGGAGATACTGCTATCCTTGAAAAGCGTGTGTTTGTTCAACCCTATCCGGAACATATTGGTTACCCATATACACGATTTTTTGTACAAGTTCATCATCCCAAATTTTGGTGGGTTCATCGACTTTATCTTGATATACAAGAATCTGGATTTTCAGTACCCCGGCTTATGACTGAACCCGAGTTTTCCTCAGGTACATCCAATTCGGTTGAATGGATACCCGCTGAGGGCAATTCGATTATTTATCAAGATGCATACGCCTATGATATAAATAATCCTGAAAATCTGATTCTTTCGCTCAAAGAGCAATTCGGTGTACAATACGATGATACAATGAGAACCACATTTGCGGGTCTTGAGGATGGGCACACATATGGCTATTATGTGAAGACAAAACATGACCGTCCGCAAGGACCACTCTCTTTGTACTCTCGATTTCGCTTCTCGCGCCAGGATCGTCTTCCGCCACCCGCAATTCAAGAGCCACTCGCTCTGGAGACAGATCAGGGTGTTGAACTTTCGTGGGTGAGTGTTGAAGATACCGTAAGTGGTGTGGATAAATACCGTATCTATCGTGCGATGGATACGAATATTGAGGCGATTCACGATTCAGTGCTTGTTGATGATCCAGATGTTCTGTCATACGCATGGATTGATACAGAAGTCGACTCCGGCGTCACCTATTATTATCGTGTTCGAGGCATTGATGTTGCGGGCAATATTGGAATGGGCGATCGCTCCAATGCCATTCGTTTTGGGGATCAGGCCGATATTCCGGATATCCCCGAAGATCCGCTCGGAGATGAAGATATTTTCCAACAGACCCAAAATCCGCAGGGTTTTATCCGTGGTGCATTGGATACGATCATAGTTGAGATTCCCGAACAGGTGCAACGTATCCGTTTTGAGGCAGTTCGTGATGATCTGGAATTCTTTGACAATCCTCCCAGCGGAAATGGCCGTTATTTTGATGGTGGATGGGTTGAAAGGCCCTTCCCGCCTTACTGGGTGTTCGATTATCAATTTACAGGTTTGCTTACGGTAGATGAAACAGGTATTGCACAATATGGCACAGATGGAATTCAACTGGATGCTAATTTTGTCAACGGCCACACTTATTTTCGTCGAGTGACTTTCGATTATGGCACAACTACACGACGCGATACGGCTGAAGTTATTCCGGATTGTTTTCCGCCCGATGATATTAGAAATCTTCAGATTCAGACCTGGATCACCGATCCGCCGCAGAACGATCTACCTGGAGGATATACCTCCTGGATGGCAAGGCTTACATGGGAAGCTGCTGAGGATGCAGTGAGTGGATTGCAACGCTATCACATCTTCAGAAAAGTTGAAGATGTGGATGAATCCTTTATAGAAATTCCCCTTCCTGAATCCTTTACAGATATTTCTTATGAAGAAGTTTATACGCCGTCTGGTGATCAGTTCGTCAATCCAGTTATCGCCTACAAGATCACCTCAGATGATCAAATCGGGAACGTACGGAATCTTAATCAAACAACCTGGGAAGTCTCGGATCGTGTACTTAACGCGCCTCGTCTCTCATTTGAATTGAATTCTCCCAATCTTATTCCCATCAGTGAAGATACCGCTTTCTCCAGAGCCTCGAATGTACCCATCGAGATTCAAAGATTTGACAAAGAGGCTGTGGATCATTATATAATTGCTGTCAATGATGATGAAATTGAACGTTCAAACGAGGGACAGGACACACTGCTGGTTGCGTTGCCAGACATTGAAGTCGTCCGGATCAAAGTTCGTGCTATCTATCATGCAGAACGATCCAGTGTCTGGTCGAATGAGAACACAATTATTCGCACACGTTCCAAGGCCCCTTCCGGATTGACCGCTGAGAATGATCCGGATTCATGGTTTGGTCATCTCTATCTTTCATGGCAGAAACCTTCATTGGATGCTGCGTTTTATGAGATCTGGCGGGACTCCACACTTATTGGAGTGGATTCATCCCAAATCCAGCAAATCGAGTGGATCGATGATTATGGTATTGATGAGCTTACAGGAGAATCAACGACCCCGTTGACCGCTTACAAATCCTATCATTACCAAATTCGAAAAATAAATATATTCGGAGATGCGACTACTTTTTCATCTCCAGCATCGGCCATCTGTAACAGGCCGTCGCAAGTTGTTTCACAGGATCCTCCTCAAATGGAAGACAATAATTATGTGCTGTGCATTCACTGGGAGCGCGCATTGCCTTCACTGGTTGAATCGGGATTTCAATCTCTTGTGGCAGTCTATCAGGACAGCCTTGACAGTTTAATTACAATTGATCCGGTCGCGGATGATGATACATCCTATTGTTTTAGAAACGCGCTGGTGGGGCATAATTATATTTTCAGAATTCAGGAAATTCCAAATGATTCCCGATTTGGTCCAAGCCCGTGGTCAAGACCCTATACGGTTTCGAGCCTTGTCCAATATGAGCCCTTCGTGGTATTACCCCAACCCAATGGTCACATTTATGTGGATTGGGCAAATCCAGCAATAGTCGAGACATATAAGATTGAAACCTTCCAGATTTGCCGGGATACAATCTGCTGGCTTTTTCCCAATACGACCTTTTCCATGATGGATCCAGCGGCGCACTTAAATCATGGGCAGAACTATACCTACACAATTTTTGGGCTTGACAGCCTCGATCAAGTCGTTGCAGCCAATACAAAAATCGTGACCAGTGATACGGGTGCGGTTTTCATTCCTGAAATCGATCCGTTCACATTCCGATACTTTAATTCTGACTCGATCAGTGTTTCATGGACATGGCGCGATATTCAAGGAATCGCCTTGTCAGATGATACACGCGGCGCAGTACAATGCCTGATCCAGGCGAGTGTGAGCCATGATTTTCCTGTAACGCCCGAACAGACCACAACCACCGGTTTTTTTCCTGTGACTTCGGGAACCCGTAGTCAAAAAGTAGAAGTACCCATTTTACTCAACCGGGAGAATGAAAAGGTCTATTTCCGCGTCACGGCTGAGGATGCCTGGGGACATCCGGTATCAACAGCATGGTCCACAGAATTTTATACTATGAAACAATCCATATTCGATCCGGTACCGCCACGATCCGTTCAGGATTTGTCCAGCGATAATGCTCAAGCCTGGTATGCGGTTTCAGACACGGTCATGCTTGACCTTCAATGGACCGGAACCGGTGTTGAGCAGCCCGTACCTGACAGCCAGGAACTGTGGGATCCTTCAATCGGGAATGTGGCTTTTTATCGGGTGATTCGAAAACTGGATAACGGCGGAGAAGTGCAACTCGCACAGATTCCGGTTCAATCCGAATTACCAACTTATACAATATTAGATACCATTGCTAATCAAAGCACAGAATGGAAAATCATCTCAGTGGACAGTGCGGGAAATACCACGACGAGTGAATGGATATCCAACACCGGACTGGTGCCTACGCCCGAACCTCCACAACCTGTTCAACTCAGAGGATGTGATATTGTTAAGAATTCTGATGATCCACCAGGATTGGAATACTATATTGAAATTGCCATGAATTCCGATCATTTCAGTTACGCCTATGAAATCGGGGATGGCGATCAGATGGATCGCTTTCTTTGTCAGAGTGGATGGATCATGGAAACCAGCTTTGCCTGCACAACCGGCTGGGGCGCGATTGAACTGGATACAACCTGGTTTCGCGTCAAAGCCAGAAAGTTGTGGGGGAGTTCCATCTGGGAAAGTGGCTGGTCCGAAATTGTATCTTATACTCCGTCAGGAGATGGTAATCCGCAAAAGCCGGCGGATTCCGACATCGCTTTGCCCGAATCCTTTTCGGTATCTCCCAATTATCCCAATCCGTTCAATGGCGAAACACGGTTTGAGTATGCGTTGCCAAAACCAGCTGATGTTGAGATCCACATCTATAATATACACGGCGAAGAAGTCAGGAACATTCGGCGTTCCGCGCAGTCTGCCGGATATCAATCGCTGACATGGAACGGTTGCAACAATGCCGGTCAACTTACAGCCTCCGGCATTTATCTGGCTTTAATTCGCATGCACGCAGATGATGGTGAAGTATTTCAGAAACGTTTAAAGATGACCATGCTAAAATAATATCACCCAATGGAGTATCTGGATGATTCGATCCCTAAACAAAGGATTGGTCGTTTTAATCCTTTTCAATTTTGTTTTGATGACTGGAAAAGCTGCTGCTGAAACTCGGAAGCAGACATTGCGGAGCACTGCCAGCTTGGAGCAAACACTCTCCAATCTGTCCGCGATGATTGATCCGGATATGCCCAATCCTCTGCTTTATCCCGAACCCGAGTTTACCTGGGGAAATCAGAATACGGTATTCTGGAATGTCGACTCCATCCAAGCCTTGGCCGACTCGATGAATGTGACCCTCATCGCATTTGAGATTGAGGCACAATTCGGAACCACGATCCTCTGGGGATTTGTGGACGCGAATATTGACTCCGCATTATTTCACTCTCTTCCCGAAGGGGTGGCGATTGACTATCGTTTGCGGTATTACGCACAGACCGTAACTGGGCAGTTTCGGATGAGCGACTGGTCGCCGTCGGAGCGTTCTATTCAGGATCAGGAGCCACCTCAACTTAAATCATGGGAAATCCCTGATTTGCAGCAAACCCAAAGTCTGGATTGGATCACAGGCAATATCCTTTGGAGCCACGTCATGGCGTCCGATTCCATATACGGTAAGGTGATGCAAATCGCTCTGCACGAAGAGAGCGAGGGCCAGAGTCAGACCACGTTTTATGATATTGAAACACCCTCCATCGCCGTGGATACATTGGTCCCTTATCCGTTATTTACACCGCCAAACACCGTTCTGAATTTATCCGTTTGGGTGATTGATGTGGCTGGGAAGGCATCCACAGACACATTGCATCAATCCCTGTTCTGGTGGCCGTATGATGAAGATCAAGCGCAGATTATCTGTTATCCAAATCCTTTCTGCCCCACACAAGGTGAAATCTCGGTGATTAAGGTGAACGCACCTCTTGTGTCAAAAGCACGCGTTTTTGATCCATTCGGAAATCTTGTGATTGTACTTGAGAAACAGGCTTCACAACTGTTTTTTGAATGGAACGGATTGAATCAGAATGGCAATCCAGTTGCGCGGGGCGGATATGTGCTTGTGATTGACGGGCAAGAGGATTTATACTGTAAGATTGCTGTATATTGATACAGCAAATCGTTTAAAATTAATAGAATGTTCATATAGTTATCGTCCTACAGTGGATAAGAGGCTGTGCTACACAGCCCGAAAATTAGATATTCAATGCAATGAACTTAAAGCGAATGACCAGTTAAATTGCGGAGAAAAATGAGAATCCCAAAAATAATACATATCTGTTTCTTGATTGGACTTCTTGCGCTTCCTGTCTCCTCGATTGCATCAGGAGATGCGGGTCAAGCCGGTGTGTTCCTTCAATATAATATAGGAAGTCGCGCACTGGGTATGGGACGGGCATTTGTGGCCGCAGCTGATGATGCGAGCGCCATTTTCTGGAATCCAGCCGGTATGGTGAATGCTTCCCGGATGGAATTCAGCTCGATGTATTCCAATCTGTTTTATGACAGTCAGTATGCCTCAGCCGGATTCGTTCTTCCTCGTCCAAAACAACATATCGACAATCCCATTCTTCGATATCTTTATGGTACTGGTTCTGCAATCGGATTTGGCTGGGTCGGACTCAATATGAGCGGATTTGACCAGCGTACAGAGACTGGTCAGCTTGTCGGAAATTTTAATTTTGGAGAGAATGCATTTATTGGAGCGTGGTCCCACGAGCACGTGCACCCGTGGGCCATTTTACAATATGGACTCGCATTCAAGGGAGTCAATCAGCGTTTTCCAGGAGTCGTGTCCTCTCCAACCACGCAGCTTGATGGGAATGCCAACTGGTCCAAAGGTCTGGATGTCGGTATGATGTTGCAGCCCATTCACATGCCGATTTTACGTTTGATCGCATTACGATACCTTTTGCCGCTTCGGATCGGTGTGTCAATGCAAAACGTGATGCAGCCTCAATGGTCCAACGCCGCAGATGAACGTGATGTTTTCCCCATGATCGTCCGTGCCGGATTGTCCTATCGCGTTCAGTTTCGTGACTGGATTCCGAAAAGCTGGGAATCGGTTTACGACTGGATGCATGATTCATCCGTGCTTCTTGCTTTTGATCGAGAATATATGAATGATCGTGAAGCCGGTCTCTTCTTCGGCATGGAAGGCCGTTTTCCTGTCTTTCATCCAGACGCGTTGTTTTCACCTCGGTTTGGATTTAATAACCGGACAGAGGGTCCTTCTTTCGGTTTCGGATTTTCCATTCCCTTCGCTGAGACCGCTGAACTCAGTCTGGATTACGCGATCGGTTTTCATCCTTATATGTCTGAGGACAGCCGCTTCTTCCTGTCTATTCGCTTCGGTCAGAAGAAAGGCGCATCATTTTTTCAAAAACTGGCAGGCTCCGAACGTGCTTCTGCACGGGAGAGCAAACAACATCTTCTGCGCATTGTAGCTGCTTATCCAAACCGATGGGTCGAAGATTCTGTGCTCAGGCTTGCCGCGACGGGAGACAGCGCATATGTCGGCCGCTATTTTGAACTGGTGGATGGTGTCGGCCGTGCCCGGTGGCTGCTTTATGAAACCCGTGCACTTATCAATGATCAAGATTTTAAAGGCGGAAGCCGAAAAGCATTTGAAGCCTCCACAGTTTACGCACCTGTTTTCCTAAAACCAGATAACACCTTACAGGAACAGGATCTCATGGATTTCAGCGAAGTGCTGATTTATGCGGGATTAATGGATGATGCAGTTCTGGTACTGCGAGAGGTGGAACCGGACAATCTTGAAACCTATTACTCGATGGGGATAGCGCAAAAGGGGGCCGGCGATTTGGACGAGGCGCTTGAGAGCTTCCGCAAAGCGGTTCAACAATTCGAAGATGAAGGTGATCAGCGTAGTCAGGTCTGCCTTTCTCTCATGAACATCGGGGAAATCCTGATTCAGAAGCAACAGTACGCATCCGCACGCATCACATTCGAAACTGTGATTGACAATTATAAAGAACCGTTGAACCGTGATTATCCCCGATTCCAGATTTATCGTGATAACCGAAGCCAGGATGACGCCCAGTTTCTGTTAGGAATTACGCGAATCATGAATAAAGAATATCAGAGTGGATTGGCTGATGTGGCAGGGGCATATCGATTCTATCCCAATTATGAGTTTGGTAAAGTGGTTACTGAATCAATTGATCAATTGGCTGAACTGGTGCGGCGTGAAGATTGGTCTGCTTTTCATCAGGCAGCCGAATCTCTGTTTAACGCCTATCTTGATGCACACGATATATCAGCCCAATAGCATACAGGCTTATACACTGAGGGGTATTTCGAAATCCAATGATTTTCAGAGCTATAAAAAGATACAATTTTACACGTTATCGCGTTTATCTGCCAGTCCTGATTATTGCTTTTTATTTTGGACTCATTCCAGGGTTGCGTTTCTCTTCTGCGCTTGCTGCACGAAACAACATCCAGCTTATCTCTCCTGGCTCATATGAACATTTATATACGGATTCCATTGCGTTTCAGTGGATGCACCGTCCCGTTCATCCGGACTCCATTCAACATTATGAAATTCAATTCTGGTCCACAAGTCAATTTTTCAGACAACGCGAACGGGTGTCAAAATATGATTCCGAAACAGGGTATTTTCAATATTCTGTTTCACAACTTCGCCAGACATTCAGACGACATGGGCAGTATTTTTGGCGCGTTTCTGTTATTGATCTGGATGGCCGACTTTCCACTTCTGATACACGTACATTCTTCATTCCCACACCTGAAATGTCCAAAGAGTTGAGTCCCTGGTTTTTTCCCTTTGAAATACAGTGGCAATCGGTTCAGCCAATCGAAACTCCTGAGTATCTTGCATTTCTTCAGGAGATACAACCCGCTTCACATTTACAGGAGCATTCAAATATCAGCCTGATTTTCCGTCAGGATCAATTGTTGAACAATCGCTTCCGCCTGATGGAAAATGTTTTCGTCCATTCGCGGGTTGGATTGGGTGGAGAGTTCAGTGCCCATTGGCGGATGATGCGAAACCGGTTCATTTCTGTATACCCAAACGGTCGTTTTCAGATATCAAAATTTTCCACGGGTATCGGGCCATATGCTACGCTTCAATATGATGGATATCTTGGAGCCAGTTGTGAGATTATGCCGCAGTCTCTCATTATAATCAGCGGGGGCTGGATTCCGATCTACCATGTGCGGTATCAATCGCTTCAGGGCAACGCCCGCAGGTTCTCCGCTTCAGGATGGGAGGTCGGAGTGAGGCTTCTGATTCCAAAATCAATTATTAAACCATTTACATTCTTGGGCCTGAAGATTGATCTGCAGCGGTTCCCGATTGAATATCAACATCGACAGGTTCTTGATTCATTTTCCGATCTTTCTCTTCAAACAAGAAGTTTCGGAATAGGATTTTTATTTAGATAAAATGCATTTTACGCGACGGAGGATTAATCCATGCGCATTGTTCAAAAAGGCCAGACACATTCCATTTTCATCGGACTGTTATTAACGTTTCTCATGTCCATCGTTGGATTGTGCAGCGCGGCAGAATATCAGGTACAAATTCTTGATATACAGCGAACGGTTCATAAAAACTGGCTTGGTGTTCCCACTTCATTCGATGCGAATCTGCAATGGGATGTTTTTCAAACAGAGGCTACACAGCTTGTGCCGGCCGACTTGTCCAAATTTTCGGAATTTCAGGTCGTGTGTATCAATCAATCCACAGAACCAGCGCATACAGAAAACCTGCAAGTACAATCCAACACAGCCACTTTTATCAACAAAAAAGCGGGTGTGCCTTATGCATTCCTGGTCCTAGCCATGGATGGAGATGGAACTGTTGCAGTTTCGGATACGGCCTGGGTGCAAACCGGGCGTATGCGGGCGGACACAGAAATTGAAGATCAGCAGCCCTGGACCAATTATATCCCGTTTAATGGCCGCATTCCCATGGCATTGATGGGCAAAGGCCTGGTCTATGACGGCGCCACAAGGGCGGGGAAAATCGCGTTTCATATGATCTGGAATTTTTTGATTATCGGCATGATTGTCTGGGTCTTTTTCTGTTGGCAGTATTTAAGTCTTCGTCACGTTTTTCCGCTGTACTCACGATTCCAGTTCGGTAGAAGTTTTGACAATATCTATCAGAATTGTATTTCCAAAGAATTTGAGAATATTATTTTACAGTGGCGAGAGATCACCGAGAGCGCCAATGATCACGTTCGTGCGCAATTGTCCAAAGGAACACAGAATTGTGTGGATGACATCTCCATGGAAAATGCTACATTCTGGCGCGAAAAAGGAACTGAGGGCATTCGTCAATTGATGACCCGGATGAAGAAATTCTATAAATTTCCGACAGCGCGTATTGTTGAAGCCGGACTCGAGAATCATGAGTTGGGTGGATTTCGCTGGCTTGAAGTTTCGAAGGAAGTGGATCGCGCGATTGAAAATCAGGCTTCCTCGGAAATGGAAAAGCTTCGGCGTCAGAGTCTCATGGACTGGCTCTGGAATCTGGGCACCCTTTCTCCTTTGGTTGGTCTTTTTGGTACAGCAACCGGTATCTCGCAGGCTTTTGCACAGCTCACATCCTTGAGATCAGATATTACACAAACCGCGCTTGTCAAGAGTCTTGCAGGTGGAATTTTTGAAGCACTATGGACAACGATCCTCGGACTTTTTGTGGGTATTTTCCTCATGCTGCTCTATTTCTATTATCAGAACAAACTGCACTGGATTTATGCAAAATGGGAAGAAATCTATGTGCATGTGACACGTAAACTGTAAACAGGAGCATCATGGCGTTCAAACGTGAAGATACACGCAAGGGCATCACTTTGCCTGGCATGATCGATATCATCTTTTTACTTCTGATTTTCTCTCTTGTGACCTTGTCAGTATCCCAGGCTACAGTGGAAACCAAGAAGCGGGGAGAAGAGGGTAGTGATTTCAAGTTGCCAGTCACCACAAGTCATCACACAGAAAAGCTTGAATCCAATATTCGCACACTTGTTTATCAGATTGAACATACCGATCCAGAGGACGACAGATCGCCAAAACGTGTTTTGGTTTTAAGTCCTGCCGGTTCGGATTCCGTCACAATCCCTGAAGCCAGAGCACGGGCACTCACCGATTCTATATTCGCCGATTTCCCACGGGATGTGCTCTCTATTTCAGATGGACAATTTGAACGCACACAAGCGTGCCGCCTGATCCGGTCCACCCTGGATTCATATAAAAGGCAGGCGTTTCGAGAACCGGATCTGTCGAATACAATCCAGATCAGGGCGGCTGAAGACACAGAGTTTCGTATTGTGAATTATATCCTCACTCGATGCAGCGCATACGGAGACACGATTCCCAATATAGCGCTGCATACATTGGTGGGTAAAGGATCCGAAAGTGGCATTTAAGCGGCCCAAACGTCATAAAGATCAGATTGAACTGGTCTCACTGATTGACATGATATTCATCCTCCTTGTCTTTTTTCTTGTGACCAGTTATGTGATTCGTATGCCGCTGCAGGAGCACACAATTTACATTCCCACACCGGCGAATGAATTGGGGCGTGCACAGATACTGATTCAGCTCATTGATGAGTCCACCGTATTATGGTTGGATGAGTCGGCTTCGGGGCGTGTTGAAGCCATTGAAGGTGAATATGGATATCTCTCACCCGCCGGGCTTCGTCGCCGAATTATTGACGACCTGATTTCTGAAAACACGATACCGTTTTCCGAACTGGATATTAGACTATCTCGTCTGAAAGAACGGGCTGAATCCGATCCGCATCAACGGTTTTTTCTTGTAATCCGGTCGCCTGATTTTATGCCTTATTTCAGAATTGTTGAAATCATAAGTCAGCTTTCTGATTCTCAATTTCGAAATATAAAATATGGGTGCGTGGGTGGTACACTTGAAGAAATCAGGAATTGCCAGCGTGTGACAACCGTGTATGAAAGAGATCACGCTGGCCGACGCCGTAAGAACATCCGGTTTGATTTTTAGTTCAGAAACAGGGTATTTATAATTCTGTCCAGCACAAAAAAAAGAAATAGATAATTCATGAGTGGTGTAAGCCGATTATTTTTCAGATTTATCCTGCTGATCGCAGCATGTTTCGTGGTGTTGCTTGGATGGCGCGAGATCCAGATTAGAAGTCTGCCACAGGATGAAGTCCGAATTTTTCCGCCTGATCTGAATGAGATGATGGAGATCCCGCCGCGACCGGGTATTAAGGGATTAATGATTACGGGTCCGCGAATCGAACCGCTTTATTTCAGTATTGACTTGGCAAAATCGGGTATCCGCAGTCTCGACTGGCGACGGCTGCAGATTGTTGATCCAAATGCGGATGTGAAGATCAATGGACAAATCAACGAGGCTGGCCGATTGACGTTTTCTTCAGATGACATATCGATGGAAGGCCATACGGAAGCGGGATTGATTATCCAAAACACCATGAAAACATGGCTTTTCACACCTTATAAAAATGGCCGCATTGAGTTCTGGTTTAACCTGCCATCCAAGGGCAGGAAATTGGTTATTAATACCAAAGAACTGATCCGACGCGCTTCTGTGCCCGCACATGTGCCGATATACAACGGCCGGCTTCATTTTATTGAATATGTACCGCAAAACGAAATCAAGGTAATCAGCCATTAAAGAGGGAACTGTTCCCCTAAAAGGATAAAAGAGGTTTGCTATGCGTCGTATTCTCCTAATCGGTTTGATATATTTTGCGATTGTGCCCAATCATTGGGCCCAGCAGTTTTATCGTTCTTCCGGGCTTCAAATATTCAATCAGGGTCTCTATCAAGCGGCTATTGATACCATTCAGCAATGGAGCCAAACCCACGAAGCCGAGAGGGGTATAGCGACCTATTACATCGGTGAATGC
Source organism: Candidatus Zhuqueibacterota bacterium (assembly GCA_013202295.1). Classification (GTDB taxonomy): domain Bacteria; phylum Zhuqueibacterota; class QNDG01; order QNDG01; family JABMRT01; genus JABMRT01. Next base: position 33,815 of record JABMRT010000107.1, on the reverse strand, counting down.
AATTATAATTTAGGGCTTGAAAGTCCCTCCAAAGATCAAGCGGTGCAATATTTTCAACGAGGCGCTGCAATGTTTAAACAGGCAGTTGATTATCCCGACTTAGGCACTCTTTTCTCTGAAAAATACAATGACGCCTTATTTAAACAGGCATGGTGCCAACTCCGGCTGGCTGAGATTCAGCGTGATCCACTTCCCTCTTTGAATGAAGCATACCGGCTCTTTTTCAATTTGGCCGGGGAAGCGAATGATTCACTTTCCATGCATGCTGCATACCTTGCAGCTGAGAGCCGGCTGCGTGCATCCCAATGGCTGCGATATCAGGTTTGGCAGACCGAGAATCAAGGCACACAATCTCTATTAACAGAACGCGGGCTACGGTTTCTGAATCAGGCCCGCCAATCCCTAAATAAGATTACAAATCAAACATTGCTTCCCGCTTCATTGCAGTTGGTCCTTAAAGTCCGTCTAGTTGATGTTGCATTTGAAAAGGGCAAATGGTTCCAGAGTATGCCAGATTGGTTGTATCAGCAGATTCGCGATCAAAGTATGCCCGAAACAGTGGCTGAAGCAGCAGTTGCCGCATTCAATTCAGAAAATTATAAAGCCATTTTAAACTCTGTGACTTTGCCTACGAAAAAACAGATCGCCGCTGATATTTACTATTCAGAAGCGGTTCGTACACTGAACCTTTATTTGATTTCCAATGAATTGCAGGATTTACATCTATGTAACACCTGTCTGGATAGTCTGCATGTGGCTGCTTACCGCGCAGAAAAATCCCTGCTTATGGGAGCACGTGATTATGCCGGGGGTATTGAGCGTGACGCCTTTCTCAGACTTAGCAATCCGAATCAGAGCTTTTTTGCTCAAGCAGCTGACCGCTATTCTGAGGGATGGTATTGGATGGGGTGGACGCAGCGCGTGGTGGATCCAAAAGGCACCGTTGATGGATTCGATAAATTTCTGAATCAGTCGGCCCAAATCTCTCCAGAACCGCGTATTCAGATATTGCGTGAAGATGCCCAATTGCAAAGATTGTTGATGCAGTTCGATCAAGCAGCGTCAAATCCCGCTGTGCTCAGACAGATCCGCACCGCTTTAGATCAATTTAAACCTCAAAGTGAAACGATTGCCCGGGAGTGCAATTTGTTGCGCCAATTGGTTCAGGTGGGTTTAGGCGAGTCTATATGGAGCCAGGTTTTGCAATCTGCTTCTGTTGAGGACAAGCTGACTGAAAGTTTTATGCTCATTCGCAGTATGCTGGCACGTGCCACACGGGTAACAGGCAAAGAGCGTGTCCCGTATCTTGATTATCTCGATCGTCTATTCCAGATTACAAAAGAAAGAAGAAATGAAGAGACCCGTTTTTACCGCGGTATGGCCCTGTTCCTTCGTGCTGAGATTCAGGAAACAGAGGCGAGCAAACGCAGGTATTATTTTGCAGCCGCAGACACGCTTCAGGATATTTCAGGAATATATCAATATGAGGGCGAATATATTCGGGCACGGAGCTATTTTGCTGCGGCCAAACATGAGCAGGAATCCAACCAAAAAGAGGTTTATGATCGTGCCCGGCCCATTTTTATCCGGCTGATCAATGAAAAGGGCAGTCTTCGTTCTGTATACTATCTGGCTGAAATTCTCCATCACGAGGAAAATGATCGTGCAGCCATAACATGCTATGATGTGGTGATGGAAAAAACAAAGAATCGTGAAGCGGGCGGCTTCTGGTATAGCAATGCGCTCGCGGGAAAACAACGTTGCCGCGATGTGGGAAATGCTTCCGCGCTGTCCGAGATACAGCTTGATCAAGTTCAATTTCCCGATAATCTGCTCATCATTGATGGTGAGCCAGTCTCTCTTGAACGATTTGCTGATCCTGAATATGCACAAAGGCAAATCTGGGAGGATGGGATTAAAACCTTTATGCAGTTTGGCCTGTCAAAGCGCAATATTTATCCTTCACTTGACGCACCTGCTGACTCGCGTTATATGGCCCACTCACTGCATTCTTTCCGTTTAAACGTGCGGGAGCGGCTCGCTGCTGTGCAGTCCGGTCTCCGGCTGCAAATAATCGTGCCTGGTCAGATCCCCCTCGACACGCGTGTATTTCTTAATGATGAATTGATGGAGCAGAATTCCGACGGGTATTATGAAAAACGTCCGATCGCTTTGGGTTCTGAATTTAACCTTCGGATTGAGAATGGATTCTGTTATCCTGAAGTGCGCCGACTTTCCTTTGACCATCCTGGGATACAACGGATTGCCATTCCCCTCATTCGTAAAATGACTTTTCATTCATCCAGCGATCAACTTGATCCGAGATGGCAAATTGTCCATATCAATCAACGGCCGGATGATGCTCGATATTTTCTGCGATCTTCAAGATCAATATCCAAAAGTTCTCAGCTTTATCGCGATTTTACCGCAGATCTTAAACTACGCGATTTCTGTTACTCATCAATCCATGATGGATATCTTGTAACGCACTCGGCCGAGAATCAGGTAAGGGTGTATAATCGTTTGGCCGACCGGATTCGCGGGCAAAACATTCCAATGGTTGTCCCGGAACGCATTCCACCACTTGAAAGCCCGGAAGGTATTGCAGTTGATCCTCAAGGCAATATTTATATTTCTGACTATGCCACGCATCGTGTGTTTGTTTTCAGGCAGGACGGTCAGTTTGTCACAGTGTTCGGCGCACTGGGAAAGAATCGAGACGTGCGGCCCGGTGAGGCAGTGCAGTTCACATTTCCCACACAATTAACTGTGGTAGTTCCCGAGACAGAAGGCACAGAAGGTTCAACCGCACCTATTCTGTTCGTGATGGATCGATATGGCGTGCACATGATCAATCCGATCGGACTTTACTATGAAACCCTTGAACTTGATCCGGCTGAGTGGGGATCGCTGCAGGACATCGCTGTGGATGGATTCGGTCACATAGCTGAAATCCATCTCATTTGTAGACCTGATGGCCGAATTAAACGGTTCCAGTCCAGACCGGTTCCTGCTCAATAGTCCGTATAATCCGGTTCTTTAATTCAGATGGATGACCGGATAATAAAAACGTTTTTCTATTATAATTAAAAATCCTTTGACATTTACCCTGTCATTCTTTAATATTGATTCGGTTCATCCTCCTTGTTCCGAAAATAATTAAAAAATATGAACGCATCCGGTATGAAGACAAAGGTCATAGTTAATCCTGATTCGAAACCGAGGCGGATTAAACAGTTTTTAAAAGCCGCTCTCAGTATCCTCCGGCACAGCGGATTTGAACTGTCCGTTTATTTCACCAAGGGGCCGGGTGAGGTTATTCCCGCAACTGAGAAAGCAATTGAACAGGGCTACGAAGCTTTAATTGTCGCCGGCGGTGACGGCACGACAAATGAGGCGATCAACTGCCTTGTCAATAAAGATATACCATTAGGTATTCTCCCTTTCGGCGGCAGCAATGTGCTTGTACGTGAGCTTCAGATTCCGATGCATCCAGTCGAAGCCGCCAAGAGAATTTCTGAGAAAAGAATCCGCAGTATTGATCTCGGCCGGATTGGCGGCAAACATTTTTCAATGATGGCCAGCTGCGGATACGACGCTTATGCGGTGAGTCGAACCAGCCGCAAAGTGAAAAAAATCATTCATCGATATGCTTATGTTTGGGCAGGTATCAAAGATTTTGCCGGATATCGTCCGACGCTGATCACGATCATACTGGATGATGGCAAGCTCATTGAGACGGGCACTTTCGTTGTAATAGGGAATACTCATTTTTACGGAGGATCACATCAGGTTACGCCATTTGCTGAAATTGATGATGGCATGCTTGATGTCTGTGTGTATAAGGGGAAGTACCAGTTCGGTCTGGCCCGTTTTGCACTGAGTGTGATTTCTCAACAGCATTTGAATATGCGTAATGTAAAATATTACCGTGTGCGCAAGGTTGAAATGCGGGCAGAGAGACCGACACTGGTTCAGGTCGATGGGGACTTGTTGGGTGAACTTCCCATGACAGCGCATGTTGTGCCCGATGCGTTGAAGGTATTCTACTAATCCAATAAATTGGATATAAGAATGGCAAGCCGCGTACGTCCATCCGCGATTGCAGGATCCTGGTATCCAGGATCTCCCAGGGAACTCTTGAAAACCATTCAAACCTATCTGGATTCTGTTCCACCTCTTGCGACCAACCAAGAAATTACGGGTATCATTTCGCCTCATGCAGGATATGCTTATTCCGGCCAAGTGGCGGCCCATGCGTATCGCTGTCTACAGGGTCTGCAGTTTGACACAGTCATCATTCTTTCGCCCATGCATCGTATGCCGTTCTCGCTCTATCATGTATCCAACGCAGACTATTATGAAACCCCGCTTGGCCGAATCCCCGTGAACAGAGATCTCGTGAAGAAAATCACGGCCAACTTAAATTGCTCCGAAGTTGAAAATGATCAGGAACATTCTCTTGAAATCCAGCTGCCCTTTCTGCAGGTTGTCCTTGATGACTTCGATCTCGTGCCCATCATGATTGGTCACAGCCAGGTTTATGAGGTGAGCGATCTTGTGGAAGCCATACTACCAGTCTGCAAAGAAATGAAAACGCTTGTAATCGCCAGTTCTGACCTTCATCATATTGCAGATTATAAGGCGGTTGTAGATGCAGATCAGCGGGTTGTGGATGCACTGTCCACACTAAATTTAAATGAGGTTCGTCAGGTTCTCGCAAGAGCAGATTCGTCAGTATGCGGACGTGCGGCTATTTCTGCATTGCTTGAATTGTCCATGAAATTGGGCTTGTCACATTTGGATGTACTTGATCATCGTAATTCAGGAGATATCACAGGGAATCAGGGATCAGGAGAATATACGGTCGGATATATGTCAGCAGTTATAAGTAAATAAAATCGGCAAAAAGTGTTCATTTTGGATAAATGCGCCTTGACATTTATCATAAAAACTTTCACATTGAGAATGTTCTCTATTGATATAGATTAAATCCATTATAATTATGTTTGGAAAGGAACCTATTGTACAGCACACAAGCATCAAGTACAAGCCTGAATCATGGAGAAATTGAATAGATGTCAGTCCGGATTATCCAAACATGATTTTAGTGGACAATCCATCAAATATTTTGTAAATTAATTCGGTTTTTAAAAGAATCTCCTATTTAATAAAGGCCGTGGTATTTATCTATTGGGAGAAAGAAATGAAAAGAATAGTGCATGTTTTACTTGCGATTACTCTTATTCATGTGTTTTCAAATCCATTAATCGCCCAAATTTCTGAAATCGGGATTAAGGGTGGTTTCAATCTGGCTAAATTGGCTGGAGATTATGTTGGAGATGAAACGAAGCACAAAACCGGTTTTGCTGCTGGTGGTTATGTTCTCTTTTCACTGGGACAATATACAATGCTGCAAATTGAATTATTGTATTCTCAGAAGGGCACAAGAGTGTCTGATGAGATTAGACTCGATCAATATATTCTCAATTATAAGGTGAATGTTTCCCTTTCTTACATTGAGATTCCGGTACTCCTGCGTTATAATATTGATTTCCCGAGCAATCTAAAACCATTCATTTTTGGTGGAGCATATTTGGCCTTAAAACAAGGTGCGGAAACCGAATTGACGATTGAGGACGAAACTGAGACAGAAGATATTGGGGATGAGATAAAAGATACAGATTACGGAATTATCGTAGGTGCTGGAGCGAAGTTAAACGAGAGGATTACATTGGATGCCCGTTACACTGTTGGATTAATCCCAATCGGCAAGACAGAAGATGATTTGGATCTTAATAACAGTGTGATTGAATTTACAGCAGGATTTGCCTTGAATTGATTTTTTATAAATTTAGCTTTATGCGAAGTATTTCATTATATGAGCATGTACCTTTAAAACCTGGAGGGAACGAGAAATGAAAAGAATGGTGATGATTTTGACAATCGTGGCTTTGATACTTTCTTTCTCTAATGTGTCAATGGCCCAAATCACTGAAAAAGGTGTTAAAGTTGGCCTGAATATGGCGAATATCACGGGTGATGAAGCAGACGAACTATTCCCAGATGACCCCGAGAATAAAACGGGTTTTGCGATTGGTGGCTATGTCCTCTATCCATTGAATGAAACAATCACAATGCGCATTGAAGCACTTTACAGTCAAAAAGGTGCAAAAGCCAGTGGTGAAATGGATCATGGTTATTATTATTACTATGGTGGTGGAAGCGTCGACTATAAAGCTGAAGCAACAGTTACTTATCTTGAGATTCCTGTTCTGTTTCAATATGATATTGAATCTTCTGGGAGCATGAAGCCTTTTGTTTTTGCCGGCCCTTTTCTTGCTTTAAAGATGAGCGATAAGTATAAGATGACAATTGATGGTGATACTGAGTCGGGCGACATCGATGACCTTAAAGGATCTGATTATGGCATCGTCATTGGCGCCGGTGCTAAAATTAATGAGAAAATCTTTATTGATTTGCGTTACAGCATGGGAATGACCACTATCGTTGATATTGACGATGTAGATGTCAAGACTAAAGTGATTGCGATTATGGCTGGTTATGCATTGAACTAATAATAGAATGAGAATAGCTTTATGCGAAGTACTTTTTCATAGGAGCATGTATCTTTAAACCTGGAGGGAACGAGCAATGAAGAGAATGGTGCTGATTTTAACAATCGCGGCTTTGATACTTTCATTCTCGAATGTATCAATGGCCCAAATTACTGAAAAAGGTGTCAAAGCCGGATTTTATATGGCAAATGCAACCGGGAGTGATGTTGATGATGTATTTGGTATGGATGTTGATGTTAAGTCTAAGAATGGATTTGCAATTGGTGGTTACGTCCTTTATCCTCTGAATGAGACTATCACATTGCGCCCGGAAGTTTTATATTGTCAAAAGGGTGCCATATGGGAAGGCTCTGAATCAGGAAGCTATAATGGGTATTCCTATGAGGCTGAAATTACAGCGACTGCAAATTTGACATATCTTGAAATACCGGTACTTTTTCAGTATAATATTGCATCTTCCGGTACTATGAAACCATTTGTATTTGCTGGTCCCTATGTTGCACTTAAAATGGGCGCAAAGATGAAAATAGAGCAGAAAATAACTGTAATGGGTCATACCGAATCAGAGTCTGAAACTGACGATATGGATGATGTCAAGGGAACTGACTTTGGATTGGTTATTGGTGTTGGTGCGAAAGTTACTGATAAAATTCATATCGATGCACGTTACTCCATGGGTATGACTTCAATTGATGATTCTTCTGAGGATATGGATATTAAGAACAAAGTGATTGCGATTACCGCTGGGTACGCATTGAACTAATGTTTTTAGTGTACATTTTATATGTAAATTGATTCAGCTTTATGCGAAGTACTTAATCATATGTGCATGTACCTTTAAATCTGGAGGGAACGAGAAATGAAGAGAATGTTGCTGATTTTAACGATCGTGGCTCTGATACTGTCATTCTCAAATGTATCAATGGCCCAAATTACGGAGAAAGGTGTCAAGGCCGGTTTTTATATGGCAAATGCATCCGGTTCTGATGCCGATGATTTGACTGGTGATATTTTTGAAAAGAAGGCAAGAAACGGGTTTGCGGTTGGTGTTTATGCTCTCTATCCTCTGAATGAGAGTATCACATTGCGCCCGGAAGTTTTATATTGTCAAAAAGGTGTCAAGTATGAAGGCTCCGGCACTGAAACTGTTAATATGGGTTATGGCTACACTGTCGATTATGAGTATGATGGTACTATTGATGTAAGTTTAACATATCTGGAAATACCGGTGCTTTTTCAGTATGATATTGCATCCTCCGGCAATATGAAACCTTTTGTATTTGCGGGTCCTTATCTCGCATTCAATATGGGTGCAAAGATGAAAATGGATATGAAAGTAACTGCAATGGGTCACACTGAGACAGAGAGTGAGTCGGAAGATATGAAAGATGATGTCAAGAGCATGGATTATGGGCTTGTTGTAGGGGTTGGGGCAAAAGTCACTGATAAGATTCATATCGATGCCCGCTACAGTATGGGTATGACTTCTATTGATGATACTTCGGATGATTTGGATCTTAAGAATACAGTGATTGCAGTAACAGCCGGTTTTGCATTGAACTAATAATAGAATGAGAATGGCTTTATGCGAAGCACTTCTTAATAAAATGGACTTGTAACAAAAATCTGGAGGGAACAAGAAATGAAGAGAATGGTGCTAATTTTAACAATTATGGCTTTGATACTTTCATTCTCAAATGTATCAATGGCCCAAATTACTGAAAAAGGTGTTAAAGTGGGCTTGAATTTGGCTAGTGCAACAGGCGATGATGTAAAAGACGCTAAAAGCAAGACCGGATTTGCGGTTGGTGGTTATGTTCTTTATCCCCTGAATGAAAGTGTTACAATGCAAATTGAAGCACTTTATGCTCAGAAGGGTGTAAAAATGGAAGGAGAAGAAACTATAACCTATTATGGTTATACAATGACATATGATTATAAGTCTACAATAAATCTTACTTATATTGAAATTCCGGTGCTGTTTCGATATGATATTCAGTCATCAGGTAATATGAAACCCTATATTATTGCTGGACCATATATTGCTTTAACAATGGGCGCAAAAGTTAAATGGGAATCTGGTGATGAGTCAGGATCAGATGATATCAAAGATGATATCAAAGGGATGGATTATGGAGTTATTCTGGGTGCTGGAGTAAAAGTCAATGAGAAAATTTCCATTGATGCGCGCTATAGTATGGGACTCACTTCGGTTGATGATTCTGAACATGATGCAGGCGATATGAAGAATAAAGTGATCTCCGTTACAGCCGGTTATGCATTGAACTAACACTTTACTTTGACTTCGCATAAAGACAATAAAAGCAGTCTAGTTATACAATATTTCTTCTTGAATTACGCATGATAAAAGGGATGCCGGTTTTACCGGCATCCCATTTATTACTTAAACTGAACATCAATGATAATCATTTCTAGCAGGTAGAATTCATGGTAGAGCAAAATTTGAGCAGACGTAGATTTTTAAGTAGGCAAATCCGAATCGCCTTGGGTGCTATCGGTCTTTCAGCCATTGGATTCTCCTGTGACAAAGAAAAAAATCCGGTTGAACCTGAACCGATCGGAGCCACATACACGATTGATCTGAGTGATCCAACTTATACAGATTTAACAGTAGTTGGAGGTGCCTTGAAACTGGATGTACCAAATCTAGATTTTCAAGTTTTAATCATCCGTACAGGTGTAGAGACTGTCAGTGCACTTTCCACGGTCTGCACACATTTGGGATGTCCGGTTGAATTGCCACAAGACGGGCAGATTTGGTGTCAGTGTCATAATTCCTATTTCAGTCTGACGGGCGAAAGACTTTCAGGACCGGCTACTGAACCGTTGCCTCAGATTGACGCCCGGATTGATAATAATCAGATTCTTCTTGATTATTAAATCCACTATATTCATGGCAGGAGGTTGTATGAATCGAACTTTAATTACCCTAATTTTTATCAGTTTATTCCTGTTTCAAATTAGTGTGGCAATTGCTCATCCGCCGAGTAAAATTATCTTGGAATTTAATGCGGAAACGTCTATCTTAAAGGTTGAAATGCCGCATAAAGTGAAAGATGCAAGTGAGCATTTTATCAACAAAGTAGAGATAAAACTGAATGGTAAAGAGATTGTGAAACAAGAGTTTTTTACGCAAAAAGATACTGGAAAACAGATGGTTATGTACCAAATTCATGATGCGAAATCAGGTGATACACTTGAAGTGACCGCGCATTGCAATGTGTTTAGCAAGAAGAAGGAGACTATTCAGATTCCATGAAAAAAGGAGTCTTTCATATGAAAAGAGTTGCGTTCGTTTTTATGCTATGCCTGCCTTTCTTTACTCAGCTTTATGCTTATGATAGTTCATTGCTTAACCTTGCTGCCCCTGTTGAATTGGATGCCCGGCAATACGAATTCACGCTTCAGCATCGGTTTATTACACCACTTGAAGATATATCTAAAACGATATTTGGGGATGAAGTATCCAGGGGGGCCAATCCAGGATTTGGTTTACGTCTCCATCTCGGAAAAGGCCTTGATGTGGTCGGAACCTATACCTATCAAAATCCGTCAAAAGGATTCACAATAGGAACCGGTTATAACTATTCCGTCCCGAAAATTAAATCCGACCTGCGTCTGGATGTTGAATACTTTTCCTTTCGCCCGACTCTGGATACCCGTGAAGGCAATACGTTTGTTCTCCTAGCCTGGCAGATCAATCTCATGCCGAACCGGATTCGTCCTGTTCTGAATATCGGATACAACAATTACAATGAGAAAGTGGGTGTGGCTGCGGGATTCGGACTCCGACTCTTCAAACCGCTTGAATTGATTGGAGAATACTATCTTGCGACTGATCCCCTTGATTTGGATCAAAAAGATATATTTGTTTTCGGATTTGATTATAAAACATACGGCCATCATTTCATGATTGTCGTCTCAAATAATGCAGAGCTTGGTGTCCGCCGTCTAATGCGCGGAGCACCATCCAACGATTTATATGTGGGATTTAATATCCATCGATTGCTTGAATTCTAATCAAAATAAAATTCGCAAATGAAAAGCGAATTTAAATCCAAAAGGAGTACAACATGGATAAATGGATTTGTGAAGTCTGCGGTTATGTCTATGATCCCGAAGTAGGTGATCCTGACAGTGGTATTAATCCAGGAACAGCTTTTGAAGACATCCCGGACGATTGGGTTTGCCCGGAATGCGGCGCAGGGAAAGAAGATTTTGTAAAAGAATAATCAGTCAAAGAAAGAAGGCTTCAGATGTTATCGAAAAAAATGGGTGACGCGCTGAATGGACAGATTCAATGGGAGATGTTTTCCGGATATATTTATCTGGCCATGTCGGCAAACTGTGACTCCATCGGTCTGAAAGGATTTGCAAACTGGTTTATGGTCCAATATAAAGAAGAAATGGATCATGCTTTCAAGATGTATAATTATCTGCTTGAACAAGGCGCTGATGTTGAGTTGCTTGCGATTGATAAACCGCAGCAATCATATGACTCTCCGCTTCAAATGTTTGAAGTGGCGCTTGAGCATGAGCAGGGCGTGACCAAGCGAATCAATGATCTCGTTGATCTGGCCATTTCTGAAAAAGACCATGCTACACAAATTTTTCTGCAGTGGTTTGTGACTGAGCAGGTAGAAGAAGAGTCTAACGCCAATGAGAATATTGACAAGCTGAAATTGATCAAGGATAATCCCGGTGGTTTGTTCATGATGGACAAGGATCTGGCAGCCAGAGTCTTTACTCCAATCACCGCAGAAGAATAGTATACTTATGATGGCTGTTGAAACAGGAAAGCCAGCTCCAGAATTTTGTCTTCCTAATTCTGATGGACAATCCGTCTGCCTCAAGGATTTAATAGGGCAGTGGATTGTCCTCTATTTTTATCCTAAAGACAATACATCAGGATGCACGCTGGAAGCGATTGCATTTACCCAGCAGATACAAGCTTTTACCGATGTTCGCACGATTGTTCTCGGTGTGAGCCCTGATTCTCAGAAGAGCCATTGCAATTTCCGTGACAAGCATGATTTGAAAGTGACATTGCTCAGTGATCCCGAAAAAGAAGTACTTCAGCTATATGGTGTGTGGGTGAAAAAATCCATGTATGGACGGGAGTATATGGGTGTGGAACGCAGTACCTTTTTGATTGATCCGAATGGTGTGATCGCAGCAGTATGGAAAAAAGTAAAGGTAAAGGGGCATGTAGAAGCTGTCCTACAAGCATTGAAGGAGCATGCATGACCCAACACATACTTACTGTATGATTATATCAGTCCACATGATCGTCCAACGAAGTTTTCAGACAGCAGGATGATGTGAATGGATTGTGGCTCATTATTAATTATCACCTTAGAAAGGAGCGTATCAAAGAAATTATTCACGAATCAAATTCCATGATGGATTTGAAATAGATGATCGATACTAATTTATTATGTTTATGGAGGAATATTTAAAATGGCAAGACCTGTTGTAACAATTGATGGAAATGAAGCTGCGGCCTATTCCGCATTTCATACCAATGTAGTGATCGCGATTTATCCGATCACACCCTCTTCTTCGATGGGGGAGCATGCAGACGCATGGGCCGTTCAAGGAAAAAAGAATATTTGGGACACTGTACCTCAGGTGACCGAGATGCAGTCTGAAGGTGGGGCTGCCGGTGCTGTACATGGAGCACTTCAAGGTGGAGCGTTGACCACAACCTTTACTGCATCTCAGGGTCTGCTCCTGATGATTCCCAATATGTTCAAGATCGCAGGTGAGCTGACTTCAACTGTTTTTCACGTCTCTGCACGCAGTGTGGCCACCCATGCACTCTCCATCTTCTGTGATCACAGTGATGTGATGTCTGTACGGCAAACCGGTTTCGCATTGCTGGCTTCCAACAATGCGCAGGAAGTGATGGATCTCGGACTCATCGCACAGGCTGCGACGCTGGAAGCCCGTGTGCCATTTGTTCATTTTTTCGATGGATTTCGCACCTCTCATGAGATCCAGAAAATTGAAGAGCTGACAAAAGATGATATGAAAGCCATGATTGATGACGACCTGGTCCGCGCACATCGTGCACGCGCAATGTCGTCTGATCACCCAGTCGTTCGCGGTACGGCGCAAAATCCCGATGTCTTCTTTCAGGCACGAGAGACGATAAATCCTTATTATGACGCCTGTCCAGCGATCGTACAGAAAGCCATGGATAAATTCGCCAAAGTTATTGGGCGCAAGTATAAATTGTTTGAATATGAGGGTGCCTCGGATGCCGAACGTGTGATCGTGATCATGGGTTCCGGAGCGGATACGGTTCAGGAAGCTGTAAACTGTCTGAATTCACAAGGTGAGAAAACAGGCGTCTTGAAAGTCCGTCTCTATCGTCCCTTCTCCATTAAACATTTCATGGACGCTTTACCCGACACGGTAAAGAGCATTGCAGTGCTAGACCGCACAAAAGAACCCGGCGCATTGTGCGAGCCCCTCTATCAGGATATAATGACTGTGTTGATGGAATCCGGCAAGAGCGCCAAATTGATTGGCGGCCGTTATGGATTGTCCTCCAAAGAGTTTACACCTGCGATGGCCAAATCTGTTTTCGATGAACTGATAAAGGACAGGCCCAAGAATCGCTTCACGTTGGGTATCAATGAAGATATCACGAATAGCAGTCTGGATTATGATCCCGATTTCACAACAGAACCTGATAATCGTACACGTGCGATATTTTTCGGTCTTGGATCGGACGGTACTGTAAGTGCGAATAAATCCTCAATCAAAATCATCGGACTTGAAACCGATAATTATGCGCAGGGTCATTTTGTATATGACTCCAAGAAAGCCGGCGCGGTTACCGTCTCGCATCTCCGATTTGGTCCAGATCCCATTCTATCACCTTATGAGATCACAAAAGCCAGTTTTGTGGCTTGTCATCAGAGTTCCTTCCTTGATAAATATGACATGCTCAAGCTCGCCGACCAGGGTGCTACATTCCTTCTGAACAGCATTTATGGGCCGGATGAGGTCTGGGATACATTGCCCAAGATGGTTCAGGAACAGATCATCCAGAAGAACCTGAAATTTTATGTGATCGATGCCTATGATTTGGCTACAAAGGTCGGACTGGGCATGCGGATCAATACGATCATGCAAACCTGTTTCTTTGCTATCAGCAATGTGCTGCCGAAAGATCAGGCCATTGATCTGATCAAGCAGTTCACGAAAAAGACGTATGGAAAACGTGGCGAAGCAGTCGTTCAGCAAAACTACAAAGCGATTGATGCGGCTGTGGACCATCTGTCCGAAGTAAGCGTACCTTCCTCTGTCAATAGTTCTATCGGAATGCGCGGCAGCATGCCTGATGAAGCTCCTGAATTCGTGAAAGAAGTCACAGGTGAGATCATAGCAGGACGAGGCAATGACCTGCCCAGCAGCAAGTTCCCGGTGGACGGCACGTTCCCGACTGGTACAACCCAGTGGGAGAAACGGGCGATCGCGCTTGAAATGCCTGTTTGGGATACTGACGTATGTATTCAATGTGGTAAATGTGTGCTGGTCTGTCCCCATGCGGTGATTCGGTCCAAAGTCTATGACGCAGACAAACTGAACGATGCGCCTTCAGCCTGGAAATCCGCAGACGCAAAATGGAAAGCATTCGCAGATAAGAAATTCACGTTGCAGATCGCGCCTGATGATTGTACAGGTTGCAGTCTTTGTGTTCAAAACTGTCCCGCGAAGAATAAGGAAGAACCTAGCAAAAAAGCAATCAACATGAGCAATGCTGAAACCATCCGCCCGCAGGAACGTGAAAACTGGACATTTTTCCAGAGCCTGCCTGATATGGATCGAAAAGAACTGAAGCTGAATATGGTCAAGGATATCCAGTTGCTTCGACCGCTGTTTGAATTTTCCGGCGCTTGCGCGGGATGCGGCGAGACGCCTTATGTCAAGCTGCTCAGCCAGCTTTTCGGCGACCGCTCGATGATTGCAAATGCTACAGGATGTTCCTCGATCTATGGAGGCAATCTGCCGACCACGCCTTATGCCAAGAACCATGACGGCCGCGGACCGACCTGGTCCAATTCACTCTTTGAAGACAATGCCGAGTTCGGTATGGGCATGCGGCTTGCGCTTGATAAGCAGGTTGAATATGCGTCTGAATTAATACAGAACCTATCGGGCCAGATCGGGGATTCGTTGGTAAAAGAAATCCTCGAAGCGGATCAGAGTGACGAGGCTGGCATTGAGGCACAGCGTGATCGCGTCCAGAAGCTGAAAGATAAATTGTCCGGTATCAAATCTCCAGAGGCGAAGGAGTTGGCTAGCCTGGCCGATGTACTCGTCCGTAAAAATGTCTGGATTTTGGGTGGAGATGGCTGGGCCTATGATATTGGATACGGCGGATTGGACCATGTCTTGGCATCCGGTCGTGATGTCAATGTTCTCGTACTTGATACTGAAGTTTACTCCAACACAGGTGGTCAGATGTCCAAAGCCACACCGCGCGGTGCGGTTGCTAAGTTTGCCGCCGCTGGTAAGCCTGCACCCAAGAAAGATCTGGCCATGATGGCGATCACCTATGGCAATGTGTATGTGGCCCGCGTGGCAATTGGTGCCAGTGACACTCAGACGGTCAAGGCATTCCGCGAGGCCGAGGCCTATCCGGGACCGTCTCTGATCCTGGCTTATACCCATTGTATCGCTCATGGTTACAATCTGGTCAACGGATTGAATCAGCAAAAGCTAGCCGTGCAAAGCGGATACTGGCCGCTGGTGCGTTATAATCCACTTTTAGCGGAAGAGGGCCAGAATCCTCTAAGTATTGATTCAAAAGCGCCGGCGCTTCCATTGCAGGATTACATCTACAATGAGACCCGTTACAGTATGCTCACGAAGAGTCATCCTGAAGAGGCGGCCAAGCTGCTTGAACTGGCTCAGGAAGATGTGAATAAAAGATGGCGTTCCTATGAACATCTTGCTTCAATGAAATACGGTGAAGCTGAGTCCGAATAATATAAATTGAATTCTATTGCCGGACAGGCTTCATTGCCTGTCTGGCATATCATAATCATGCATGTATTCGAAGACAATTCAAAATCCAATGTTACAGGAACACTTTACCTTTCAGACGGTTCACTTCTATACGCATTTGTTTAACAATGCGGTATCCAGAAAATATTAACTGAGCATATCTCCGGGAGAGTGTATTATGAATTTGTCTGTTCGGTACATGGGTTTGGATTTGAAGAATCCACTTGTCGCCTCACCATCACCATTCTGTGAACATCTTGATAAAATTGAGCAAATGGTTTCAGCCGGCGCCTCCGCGATTGTGCTCCATTCTCTTTTTGAAGAACAACTTCGAGCAGAGAGTGAAGGATTTAACCGAAACCTCATGGCAGGCACAGAGAGTTTTGCCGAGGCATTGAGTTATTTTCCTGATCTGGATCAGTATAAACTGAATCGGGATGATTATCTCACGCACATTCAAAATGTGAAGAAAACCGTGGACGTTCCCATAATCGGCAGTTTAAACGGGGTCTCCTCAGGCGGCTGGATAGAATATGCCAAAGAGATTGAGTCAGCTGGCGCGGATGGAATTGAACTCAATATTTATTTCATGCCGACCGATCCTGCTTCGCAGGGCCATCAGGTGGAGCAACTCTATGTCCAGTTGGTCAAAGATATTACCGAATCATTGATGATTCCAGTTGCTGTTAAAGTGAGCCCTTATTTCAGCGCCCCTGCAAATTTTTTAAGCCGACTTGATCAGGCCGGCTCAGATGCTCTTGTCATTTTCAATCGATTTTACCAACCTGATATTGATCTTGAAAATCTTGAGATCAAGGCAGATGTCTTGCTTAGCCATCCTGATGAATTAAGACTCAGGCTTCGCTGGGCCGCTGTGCTTTCTCCAATTATTGACGCGGATATTGCGATTACAGGCGGTGTGCATACCTCAGAGGATGTGCTCAAATCAATGATGGTTGGTGCCAAGGTGGCGATGATGACCTCGGCGGTATTGCAAAATGGTCCGGGCTATTTTAAAACTGTACTAGATGGGATCATAAAATGGATGGAAAAACACGACTATGATTCCATTCAGCAGATGCAGGGAACCCTGAATTATAAGAATGTGAAAGATCCGGCTGCTTTTGAGCGAGCCAATTACATGAAAATTCTTGGTTCCTGGCGGGATTGATAGGCCTTCTTGGTGCACATGTTTTCACACCGGGTGCTATTGAACAATTCATGAATAATCTCGAAATACTGAAGCAACTGCGAAAATTTTAAATAAAACCAGGAGTGAAATCACATGGGTGAATCCTATTTGGGTATCGATGTTTTATCAATGGCCATTGAAATTGAAAAAACAGGGATTCAATTTTATGAGGAATTTCAGAAGAAGATCAAGGATGATAAAGTTCTGAAGGTTTTTGAGTATCTGGCTGAAGAAGAGGGTAAACATTTAGATACCTTTGAAGAGATGCTTGAAAAGGCGAAGCGGGCCGGTGTAAACAATTCGTTTATTGAGCCGTCCACTTCCGACTTTATTAATGAATTGATATCGGGACGGGTCTTTCCGACTCAAGAGAAAATCTGGCGGAATGAATCTTTCGGATTGAAAGAGGCGATACAGCTTGCCCTGACGCTTGAGAAAGATTCTGTTTTATTTTTTCATGAAATGCTAAACGTGACATCCCATCACGATATTGATTTGGTGAAACAGATCCTGGATGAGGAGAGAGATCACCTCCTCCGTATCCTGGATTTAAAGAGGGCGTTGAAAGTTTAATCAAACTAAAGGAGGCGCATTATGCCGATCAATGTGTCGGAGCTGACGATCCAGCAAGCTTTGGCTATCTCAATGAAATCTGAGCAAGATTCAGAAAGAGTCTACAAACAATTGCATCAGATGGTGAACAATTTTGTATTAAAGGATAAACTGGATTTTCTGATGAAAGAGGAACAGAAGCATCAAAAAATCATCCAAAAATTATACGAAAAGATCGCGAACAAAAAAGAATTGAAGACAGCCGATCAAGCAATTTATCCCGCGCTCTCTCTGGCGTTGGAGGAATCCAACACGGTGCCCGATTTAATCGAACTGGCCATGTATGCTGAAAAGGCGGCCGAAGAATTTTACGATCAATTGTCCGAAGAGGCGGAAGAGAAGGGTGTACAGGAAATTCTGCAGTATTTAACCAGTATGGAGCATAGTCATTACTTCCTCCTCAAAGGAGAGTATGATTTATGTATTGCGGACGAATCATATTACGAGAGGGATGATTTTCACACGGATATGGTGCATATTGGACCATAATTGTTACTTTTCCTAAAACAATGGGAGCGGTTATGAAAGCGGGTCAATTGGCAATAATTATTCGTACTGTTCACAAATGGACAGGGCTATCATTAATCCTGCTCATCGGTGCCAAACTGCTTTCGGGATTTGCGATGGCAGGGGCCATCGAATTTGTTGGCGATCGTGCTGCGGCAATGCTTCATTTCTCAAAGTGGGTGGATGCTCCTCTCATCGCAGCATTTTCATTTCATGCCCTTTATGGCATTCTCAGAGCATTCTGGACGAAAATCAAACATAAAGACATCACATTTATTATAACATCCATCATTGCTGTCATTGTTACGATTTTAGGGCTTCTCATTATTTATTAGACACCTTTTTCCCAGAATGATTTTCAAGAAACGAAACTGTATGAAATCTATTGATCCACTTATAAGAAAACGACATAGCGCCAGAGCAATCGATCCTGATCGTCCCGTTCCCGACGAGACGCTAGAGACATTGATTGAAGCGGCCCGGTGGGCGCCATCCTGTTTTAACAATCAACCCTGGCGTATTGTGGTTTCAAAAGACAAATCTCTTCCTAAAGTGAAAGAATGTTTGAGTCGGGGTAATGGATGGGCGCAGGACGCTCCGGTTATATTCACTTTTGCTTCAAAACCTGAATTAGGTTGTCAGAAAACCGGGCGGGATTATTTTCCACTTGATCTCGGACTGGCCATTGAGAATATCCTACTCCAAGGTATTTCCATGGGCCTGGTCATGCATCCCATTGCCGGGTTTGATGAAATCCTGTTAAAAGAGTCACTTCGTATCCCGGATGAATATCGCGTGCATGCCCTGGTGATTGTAGGGCATCCCTTACCCGCAGAGCGTATGGAGTCCTCCCAAAGAGAAAAGGAGGCTCAGCCAAGTGAGCGCAAATCCGCTGAAGAAATTGTTTCATGGGAAGGCTGGCCTCAGCTCTCTGATGAGAAGATATAATTTAAATCACATTAGCAATCCAAAGAAAGGCATATCATGATTTTAACCATTACACCTAACGCGCATATCGAACGCACATTTGTGGTTGAAAATCTTTCTCTTGGAGCAGATTTAAACGCTCAGCAGGAGGTGGTCATGCCTGCGGGTACTGGCGTTAGCGTTTCTCTTGTGCTGAAGGAGCTTCGTGGCCAAACCCTCACATCGGGTTTGATCTCCGGATTTAATGGAGATTATTTTCTGGATTTACTTGATCATCTGGGAGTGCACAACCAATTTGTTCGTTGTAGTGGGGAAACCGCCACAGCGTTTCATCTGGTCGAGTTTGACAGAAGGCGCGAAACCAGCACGCTTTCAAAAACACTGTTTGGATTGCCGGATCATGCGGATAAATTATCCAGCATCCTTGAAAGTCACGCGGCGGATATATCGAGTGTGGTGCTGGGTGGCAATCTCCCTTCCGGGATCCCCATGAGCACGTTTGGACGGCTGATTGAGGAAGCGCGATCCAAGGAGGTTTTCACCGTGCTGCAGGCATTCGGACGCGGGCTTGAGCAGGGTGTTAAGGCGAAGCCCAATCTGCTTCGAATTACATATCCCGATCTGGCCAAACTGGATTCCGCGTTTACTCCGGAAATTGAATCCATCCCGGCCTTGTTACCCAAACTGAAAAAACACCTTGGCGATTGGGCCAGTGACGCGATCATGGTTCTGCTCTCTTCTCATCTGGCTTTGGCTGTGACAAAGGAAGGCAATTATCAAGCTTTGGCAGAAGAAGTACCCTTTGTCAATCGAACCGGAGTGGAAGAGGCATTTACTGCCGGAGTTCTGCTTGCCTATCTGCAAAATGGCACATGGAGAAAGGCGCTGCCACTCGGCATGGCGGCCGCTTCTGCGGCCATCCTTCAGGTGGGGAAAGCAGTTTGCCGTTATAAAGATGTAGAGGCCATTTTACCGACTATTGAAATTAAAGAGTATCAATAGAATGAATTATTTATGAATCGGGGTAGGGGTCGTATCCAAAAATTGCTAAAATAATGGAGCTCATCAAAATGGTGAGGGGTAAGAGGTGAGCGGCCACCCCGCATTCCCAACTCAAGTTTATGAATAGATCAAGATAGTATTCCAGTTTGTCCCGGCTTGTATTTTTGGCCGTGATTCCTTATTATAATCAAGGTTGTTGAATGTATTGTTCCTGATTCATTGGAATTCTCTATGACTCAGCTTTTTAATTTCCAAAAACAGAAACCCATGCGACAGGTACTGATCGCATTGACTCCCGCGTGGATCGGATCCATATATTTTTATGGATGGGCGAGCGCGTTCATGGTGATCCTCTCCATTTTTACTTGTATCCTCACTGAATGGCTGTTTGTGCGGAAGAGTGGGAGAAAAATCTCCGAAGCGGCCTTTGTCACTGGAATGCTTTATGGATTGATTCTCCCACCGACACTGCCTTGGCCCATGATTATTCTGGGCGCACTTTTCGGGATGATTTTTGGAAAAATGGCGTTCGGTGGATTTGGAGCGAATGTGTTTAATCCGGCGATGGTTGGACGTGCCTTCGTATACATTACTTTTCCAGTTTACATGACCAATCGCTGGGTACCTGCGATAAATTTCTCGGATTTTCCGGGAGGATTCCTCGTTTGGCGAACAGTACCTCTTTCAGGAGCCCTGTCCGCGATCACAGCAGCCACACCCTCCAACGCATATCAAGCAGGAGTTGATATGGCACCGGGGTTCATCAAACTTTTCTTCGGCCATATCAATGGATCATTCCAATCTCTCGGGCAGCAAACCCTGATCGGGGGAGGCAGTCTGGGTGAGGGATCGGCCCTGCTTCTCATGATAGGCGGTATTTATCTCCTTTTAAAAAAAATCGCGAAGTGGCGTCTGGTGGTTGGGTTCTTTGGAACCTATTTCATCTTTCAGATCGTGCTATGGCTGCTCGATTCCACAAATGCATTTGATCCCATTTTCGCCATGCTTAGCGGAGGCATTGTATTAGGCGGCTTTTTCATGATTACCGATCCGGTCTCGGCCGTTAAAACTCAAAAAGCGCAGTGGGGGTACAGTGCGTTAATTGCCATTCTAGCGGTTCTGATTCGCACCTATTCACTGTTTTCGGGCGGATTGATGTTCGCCATCCTGTTGGGTAATATGTTCGGTCCGCTCATGGATGTCGGTGTTCGTGCACTTGATGCAAAAAGAGGGCGTCAATGAACCGATCCGTTTCAACGGTGCTCTTTATGATGGTCATCACGATTGTGTTCATCGCGATGCTGGCATTCTTGAATGGAGTGATGCAATCCCGTATCCAAACCAATTTACAGATTCAGGAGAGCAAATCTATCCTGTATGCGTTTGGAATTCTGCCCGAAGGCGTGGATGAATCCACTTTATCCGGAACAGTAACGACCTCCGATTTACCCTGGAATGAGACAACTTTGCTCAAAACTATCCATAGTGAATTATCCCCGATTGCAATCCCCATCACAGCAGAAGCAAAAAACTGGTTGAGCGGGAGCATGCTCACACCGGGGGATACTTTGACTGTTTATGTTCGCAACGCTCAGAAGGAACCAGTCCAGGCCTTTGGGTTCTACCTGCGAGGTAAAGGGCTATGGGGTACCATTCAGGCGTTTATTGCAGTGAATCCCGATTTCACTAGGGCGATTGGCATCGATTTCACGGATCAGGTCGAGACGCCAGGATTGGGCGCGCGTATTGCTGAACAGGAATTTAAACATTATTTTCGCAATCTGGATATTGACAGCGTTTGCCGGTCATCAGAAAGTGATTTGAAAATGGTTCGGAAAAAAAGTGATCCGAATACCATGAAGGTCACCTCTGAATTACAGGCGGTAACCGGCGCGACCCAGACCTGTAATGGAGTGATGAATATGCTGCGTACGGATCTGAAGTTTTACTTCAATTTGATCCAGGCCAATCCACATCTGTTCGCTACCAAAAATTGAGAAAGAAATGGCAGACTCTAAAGCGGTTCAAATCATCAAGGAAGATCTTTGGCGGAGCAACCCAGTTACCGTACAGATTCTAGGCATCTGCTCTACACTTGCAGTCACCAATATCTTCCTCAATACCCTGATCATGGGGCTCGGATTAACCTTTGTCACCGCGTTCTCCGCACTCACAATTTCAGTTCTCCGCAAGGTAATACCCCAGCGTGTGCGCATGATGGTGCAGACTCTTGTCATCTCCAGCTTCGTAGTTATTGTGGATATTTCACTCAAGGCGTATGTGCCGGATATCAGCAAATCTCTTGGTCCCTACGTGGGATTGATTATTACCAATTGTATCATCATGGGTCGGATGGAAGCTTTTGCTTCCTCAAATACACCCGGATTGTCCTTCTGGGATGGTTTGATGTCAGGCATCGGGTATTCCTGGATTTTATTGGTCATTGCGTTTGTGCGTGAATTGCTTGGATTTGGAACGATGCTTGGCGTGCAGATCATGGATCCGCTCATGCATTCAATCGGTGTCTCAACAGGATGGGTGCAGTGGTCATTCATGATCATGGCACCGGGTGGATTCTTTATGCTCGCCACCTTTATCTGGATTTCTAATCATCTCTTTGCAATTCGGGCTGCCAATAAAGGCGCATAGAAAGGATCAATGATGGAAGGACTTTCTCCCTGGGTTCTCTTTTTTGCTGCTATATTTACCGGCAATATTCTGCTGACCTATTTCTTAGGGATGTGTTCGTTTCTGTCTGTCTCCAAACAGTTGAAGACTGCGTTCGGTCTTGGATTGGCGGTTACCTTTGTCCTTACCATTACTGCCGCTTTGAACTGGCTTGTTTATTGGTATCTTCTCGATCCCCTTGGTTTAGAATATTTGCGCTATATCGTGTTTATTGTAGTCATCGCAGCAAGTGTTCAATTACTTGAAATGTTTATCGAGCGGTATTCCGAATCCTTGTATATCAATTTGGGTATTTTTCTTCCATTAATCACTGTGAATTGCGCGATTCTGGGTGTATCGCTGTTTATGGTCATCCGAAAATATACGTTTATCCAAAGTGTGGCATTTGGCGTGGGTAGCGGCATCGGATGGTTGATAGCCATAGTGGCAATGGCAGGGATACGGGAGCGGATCAATGAAAAGAAAATTCCTGCAGCACTGCAAGGTCCAGGTATCGCGTTGATCATCTCAGGCATTATGGCGATGGCATTTATCGGCTTTTCAGGTATGGTTCAAATTCAATAACAGGCTCTATGACAGTTCTAATTCTTAAGACAATCTTTCTTATTACAGCGATTAATGGCGTGCTTGCCGTACTTCTCGTTATTGCTGAGCGATATCTTGCGAATTATGGTGAATGCAAGATTCAAATCAATGATCAAAAAGAGATTCAAGTGAATGGCGGGACATCGCTACTTTCCGCTCTCTCCAGTCAGAAAATATTTCTACCTTCCGCTTGTGGCGGTCGGGGAACCTGTGCCTACTGTAAATGCAAAGTCCAAAATGGTGCCGGACCTTTATTGCCCACAGAAGTGCCTTTTCTTACCCAAACTGAGATAGAATCACAAATTCGACTTTCCTGTCAAGTCAAGGTGAAACAGGACTTACAGATTTCCATTCCCGAAGCGTTGTTCGCGATTCAGAAATTTGACTCCGAAATTGAACTAATCCAAGATCTAACATATGATATCAAGCTGATCCGGCTCAAACTGCTCGAACCGGATCACATCCAATTTAAGGCCGGACAATATGTGCAGCTTGTTTCGCAGCCTTATGGAAAAGTGAAGGGATCTGTTCAACGGGCTTATTCAATCGCCTCTCCGACTTATGAAACAGGGATTGTGGATCTCATGATCCGTTTGGTGCCTGAAGGAATCTGCACGACCTGGGTGCATGAGGTCCTCAAAGAAAAAGATCATGTTCAGATCATCGGTCCAATGGGTGATTTTAAAATGCACGAAGGGGAGGGCGAGATAATTATGGTGGCCGGTGGATCTGGTATGGCACCCATGGTGAGTCTTCTGTCCGACATTCTTTGCAAATCAGGCCAACGGAAAATTACGTATTTCTTCGGAGCAGTGACAAAACGCGATCTCTTTTTCCTTGATGAAATGGCAGAGTTTGAGAGAAAGATTCCCAATTTTACGTTCGTGCCCGCACTTTCAGATCCGCAACCCGATGATGGGTGGAAAGGAACGACCGGTTTAATTACAGTGCCGCTTGCAAATTATCTGTCCAGCATCCAAACAGACAAAGCGCAGGGCTATCTATGCGGCAGTCCCGGAATGATCCACGCATGCATCAGTGTGATGAAAGAGAAAGGCATGCCTGGCGATCAGATCTTTTTCGATCCCTTTGGTTGATGGAAGGTTAACTCACATGAAACTGACGCCACAGGAAAAAGCAACCCTTGATTTGTTCCTACCCGGAACAATCAGCAAAGACGGATTTCTCGGTGATGATTCCCGACATGTGCATGATATTGTCCAAATGGATCAAAGAGAACTTACCCGGCTTGGCATTGACCAGAAAGATATTGCTGACCGAATGTCCCATTTCATTGAGGCGGGTAAAAAAGGTCTTGAAACTACGGTTGATCTTGGCGATTTTACAGTACAGGTACAATGGCAGCGCGGCCTGATTCTTTGCCCCTTCGGCGAGAAACGGCGGGTGCCAAAATTGATCGCGATAGTATGTAATAAAAAACGCGAGCAATGCATCCGCTATTCTCAGTTGAATGAACATATGATCAGAGAACATGGTTTTTTTGAGGGGTCGGGGAGTACATTCCGTTTGAATCCGGCTGAATTGGTTCAGATCCTTGAGATTCAATCCAGTTCATGAACAAAGAGAGATGACTCAACACCCTTTGCAGGATGCTCTCCAGAGGATGTTTATATTATTACCAACGGACAAAGCAAATGCATTAACAAGGAGGACATCTGTTCCGCAAACCATTTTACGGGGGAAACTTTTTTTTAATGATTTTGTTTTTTACATGCCACATTGTTCTTGCACGGGATTCATTGGATTCGATGACCGCAGCATATGAAACACAGATGCGGACATCGGCCGAAGACTGGCTCGCGCATCGCTATGCCCATGCTTTGGATGGATTTCTTTCTTCCCGCGATATTATTCGTGAATATATGCCCTCTCTCGAGGAAGATTTCGAGTGGCAAACTGCATCGGTTTTCACATCGTACAGCATGTTGCTTGCGCGATTGGTGGAGATTGACATGCATCGTTCACAGGGTGATGATCAATTGATTTCATCCTTGAGTGATCAGAGCCATGAATGGGCCGACTGTTTGCAGGAACAGGCGTCTACCTGGGCTAAATTGAAAGTTCAATCTTTAGACGAAATGCAGTTCCGTAACCGTTGGCTGAATCGGATTACCCTTGCCATTCAACGCGTTAAAAATGGAAAAGGTTAATTCATCATATGCATTATTTATGGAGGAATCCATTATGAAATGGCAAAGACGTCAATTTCTGAAAAAAGGATCGCAATCCTTGCTGGCTTTGTCAGCCATGCCATCGTTTAAATGGTTGGCGCTGGATACAGCCGATGAAACGAAAAAAGAGCAGGATCCAATCGAGTATCGTATTCTCGGCAAAACGGGGATGAAAATCACGACCGTGAGCATGGGCGCCATGCGAACACGTGAGCCGTCCGTCATACATCATGCGTTGGATCAGGGCATTAACTACATCGACACGGCTAGGCGCTATATGGATGGATACAACGAAGTGGTTGTAGGGCAAGTACTGAAAACCAGGCGCAAAGACACTTTTGTAGCCACAAAAATATTGCCCGGCAAGTTTAGCGAATCCGAAATTCTGGATTCGTTGGAAGCGAGTCTGAAAGCCCTGCAAACCGACTATGTGGATGTGATCCAGCTCCACGGGATGAGTAATGTGGAGGATATTCAGAATGAAGAGGCCATGTCTACCCTGGCAAAGATCAAGCAGGAGGGTAAAGCACGTTTTGTCGGATTCACCACACATTCCAATCAACGTGAATTACTTCTGGCTGCGATCCCCCTGAAGTTTTATGACACGATCTTGGTCAGTTATAATTTTAAATCCCCACCTGAATTAGGTGAGGCGATTCAAAAAGCCGCTGATTCGGGTATTGGCATCGTGGCTATGAAAACACAGGCAGGAGGCTATGAAACGAAGGAGCTTGGAAACTTAAGCCCGCATCAGGCGGCTTTGAAATGGGTGCTCCAGAATCAGGGTGTGCATACCACGATCCCAGGTATGGTCACCTATGCGCAGATCGATGAAAACATTCAGGCCATGGGAAGCAAGATGGGGTGGCATGACCGAAAGGTGCTCCATCGCTATGGCAATGCGATTGACCATAAACTCTGCCGCATGTGCGGACAATGTGAGGGTGCCTGTCCGCAGGGTGTAAGCGTACTCGATGTGAATCGAGTGCTTATGTATTCCGAGGGATATCGCGATCCTGATCTTGCATCCATGACCTTTCATGAACTGTCCGCCAAGGAGCGGGGCCTGGCTTGTCTATCCTGCGATCATTGCACAGTTCGCTGTCCTCACGGGCTCAATATCCAGGCCCGAATCCAATCAGTACAACAATTAATGGTATAAAAAGGAGTGACTCATGCTTAAAAAAATACTTCCAATTGTAATAGTTATCTTGTTATTTTTAACCCAATGCCAGCAGCCACTTGAAGGTTTGGATCTACTTTTTCCCACCTCCAAGGTTTTGCAGGGATGGAAATGGGAGGGTACGCCCGATCATTACAATCCCGACAATCTTTACGAACTGATCAATGGCGAAGCTGAGCTGTATCATGCCTATGGATTTCAGGAACTGGCAATTATAACTTATTATGCCGGAAGTCCCGAAGACTCATTTTTCACTGCGTCCATTTATGATATGGGCAGTCATGAAAACGCGTTCGGCGTGTATTCGAGTTATCGATATCCAGGATATGATTTCGACACTATCGGTGTTGAGGGAATGATTTCCGACTATGGCGTAAAATTTTATAAGGGAAATTATTTTGTGGATATCAGTTTTGGGGATGTGATCGCATCTGTCCAACATACGGGACTTCTGGCCGCCACTCAAATCGCTGAGAATATATCGGGACCTGCAGAAGCTCCAGGTGTGATTCAAATGCTTCCCACCGAAGGTCAGGTGGCTCAATCACTGCGATACGCGGCTAGCGAGATGTTGAATCAGTCATTCCTTCCCGCAGGAGTTGAGGCTCAATATGTTCTTGATGGTGAAGAGATGATTGGATTTGTCATCCTATTTGAATCGGCAGAACAAGCTGTTTCCGGCTTTGAACAATTGAAGAAGTTCTATTCCGACTTAGGATCGAAGACGGAGCAGATGAAAAAATCAGAATACTCCTCCTTCTCTGTGAAAACCAAATATCAGGGCTCGTTGATTGCGATCCAAAAGGATGGTTATATCGTGGGAGCGCGGGAGCTTCAGAACTTGAAGCAGGGTAACACTCTGATTGAAATGATACTCACCGAACTTGAATGATAATCATCCGTATTGCTTTGATCCAATTACCAAGGGATAGGCAGTTGTCTATCCCTTTGATTTTGATCCCAATCCAAGGGGGAGATATCCCATGAAAGTCGGAATCCTTGCAGACAGTCATGACAATCTGGGTGCCCTTGGCAAAGCCGTGAGTGTGTTCAATGATGCCGAGGTTTCTCTGGTCTGTCATGCGGGCGACCTGATTTCTCCATTCGTGTCCCGCCAGCTGAAAAATCTTTCGATGGATATGATTGCTGTATTCGGGAATAATGACGGTGAGCGTTTCGGTTTGTCACAGGCATTTCCCAACCAAATTCACAGAGCCCCTCATTTGTTCACGTTCAATCATAAAAAAATCCTGCTAATGCACGAACCGAATCAACTGGATGCTTTAAATTCCAGTGGACAATACGATTGTATTATTTATGGCCATACCCATGAGGTCGATATCCAAACCGGAAAGACTTTGGTGATCAATTCGGGAGAATGCGGAGGTTGGTTGAATGGCAGGCGCACGGTTGCCATTTGGGATATAGAATCCGGAGAAGTGGATGTCATTCCTATCTGAAAATCCATTTAAAAATATTTTTAAATTATTTGTAACCTTTTTAAAAGCAGACCCGTCATTTAAGGTGTATGATGAATAAACGCGACTATCAAAATTTTCTACGAGAACACCAAGACCGTGTTTTTAGTTATGCCTTGTATATGTTGCGAAAACGAGAAGATGCAGAAGATGTAACTCAGGAGGTATTTGTTAAAGTGTGGCGAAATTGGGACAACATCGATCAGTCAAAACGGGAAGCCTGGATCATGCGGGTGGCGCATAATTACTGTATCGATATGTTTAGGAAAAAGACCGGGAACCGAAAATACTGGAGTTCAATTGATGATAATGAATATCAATTGAATCGGAATCCGGAAACTTGGCATATGCCGGAAGACCAGTTCGCTCAGGATGAAAAACAACAGAACCTTCTCAACGCGGTTTCAGAGTTGCCAGAAAAAACCCAGAGTATGATGTTGCTGCATTATTATCAAGGATATAAGTTTTATGAAATTGGTGAGATCATGGGATTGTCCCTTTCTGCAGTCAAAACAGCATTACACCGGGGACGAAAACAGCTCAGTGTGACTTTGAAGAAACAATATCCAGATCTGGCAGGAGTTTAGAATGGAAATGCGAAGAAACAAATCAATCGGACATTTCCTATCGAAAGTGTTTAACAAGAAGGCACCCAATCCATTAACTGAAGTGCAAGACATGGATGATTTCGATTTGGCGGAAGAGCGCATTCTCCGCAACAATTTTAGTGCCTTGCCGAAACACAAATGTCCGAAAAATGTCACCCATGAAATTCTTCGGATGACGGTGAAACAGGAAAAGCAATCCATACGCAGCCTTTTCGATTTTCCAATCCAATGGAAGATCAGCACAGGCTTTGCGGGAGCAGCAGCCATCGCAGTTCTGGTCTTACTGATGAGTCCAAAACATAAGGTTGAACAGTCTTTACAGACAACAGTATCAGAAGCCGAAGTGCAACAGGCGAAGGATCAATTGAAATGGAGTCTGGCGTACACGTCACAACTCCTCAACAAATCAGAAAAGAAAGCGATAAGTGAAGCAGTCATTAATGAACTGCCAAAAACTCTAAGAAATGCATTAACGAAGACCGTGCCAATATTCAAAGGAGGCGAATCATGAAATCACACATCTTAGTTACAACAGCAGCCCTGGTTATTTTATTTGCGATAACAGGCATCACACAGGATTTTGATGTTATTAATCATCCGGGATATGTCAACCTTGACGATATTGACATTCCTGATGATGCACTCAATGTGACTGAAGTTTCCATCGGTCCAGAAATATTGCAAATGGTTAATATGTTTAGTGATGAGGATGTCCCTGAAGACGCCTTCGGTGGATTTCTGAATATTACAGTAAAGACCTTTGACGTGGATTCTCTGATTTCAGGGGATATCCGCAAAAAGATGATTAAGCTGGACAAGAAACTTAAACGTGAGAAATGGAGCCCGCTTGTCAGATCACGTTCCGGGGGTGAATTTACGAACGTAAGTATCAAATATTCCAAAGACAAGAAGAAATCATTGGGACTGTTTATCATGAGTCTTGAGCCGGGCAATGAAGCTTCTTTTGTGAACATTGTAGGAAATATCGATTTTAATCAACTCAAAGATATGGATATTGGTATCAAGGGTTCAGCGCTTGATAGTCTGAAACACGTCATGGATGACGATGAGTAGATTTTATATCCAATTTTAATATGATTTTATGATTGGTTCGTTTCAATATGGAAGTCGCTGTTTTGCAAAGCCGTCCAGAATATTCAGGACGGCTTTTTTTTAATTAATTTTCTCATATACGGAACTTTTTTCCATTCCAGCGTTAAATTAGATAGTAAATTGAAAAAAGATGCCTATATTTGAGTTCAAGACAATTCAGGTATAATCTTTGCGAACTTCATATTGGTTTTGCATTTATCATGGAGGTGTACAATGTTTCAGGGGACAAAGCATTATTGGCTATTGGCTGTGATTGCAGTATTGTTGATTGGTGTATTAGGATGTGAAAATTTGTTGGAAGATGCTTTAAACGTTGAAGTGGATATGAATGAACCACTTTTCAATGGTACGTACAATGAACCGGTTACCCAGGTGAATGTCGCTTCAAATTTAACTGTAAGTAATTCCAGTGCGAAGGTAGCGAAAGCGTCCGGTTTTGGATCGGCTAATTTTACCGTAGATGACACACGTAAACTCCTCTTCGCTCTTGACTTTGGCAGTGTGACCATCGAGGCTGAGATATTAAATGAATCGGCTACAGTGGAAACAATCACATTCTATTTTTCAACTGAGCCAAGTTTGTCCGATCCGGTTACAGGCGGTGCTTCTTTGATCTTTTCAGAGGATTTAGCTGCAGGTAGCAATTCCATTGATGAATCTTTGACCGATGGTGTCAATGGGCTCAATCAGACAGATGCCGTTGTTGTAAGTAATTTTAAGGATTTCTTCTCTGCCAATCAGGGACAAGGAACCTATACTGTTTATGCTGTAATTGCTGATGGTGCAGATAATGTAACGGTCACATCCTTTATATTGGATATCGGTGCGGTATTCATCCAGACGGAATCTTTTACTTCTGATTCATTGGAAAAATATGCTTCTGAGAATGCACAACTTGATGGGGGTTACATTGATGGCTCTGTCATGGTTAATGGATCTGCTGTTACGACATTTAAAATCTATTTGGGCGATACAGGCGGCCTCTATCCCCCCGCAAATCATGTAGTGGCCTCAAAAGAAGGTATAGCAGCAGGTGCTACATATATAATGGCTGAAGCCAATAAAAGTGATTATATGGTAAACCAGTCATATTTGGACGAGACACTCACAGCTCTTTCAAACGGAAGTGTTTCATCGGTAGAAGCAAATTTGTATATTTCCAGTGAAGCCGCTGTGAATGTGACACTGATCAGTTCAGTTCGTGGCACTCTGACTCTCGGCAATTGATCGAACAAAAATAATTTCATCTTAAGGCCGGCTCAATCGCCGGCCTTTTTTGTTTCTTGCAATTCGTTATCAAATCTATTATCTTGATTGTCCAATAATTGGAATGTGAGTATCCATGAGCTTTGAAATATCCCCGGTTTCTTCCGGTGGGATACATCTGACCTATCAATGCCCGAACCGATGCGCCCATTGTATTTACGCGAGTTCACCCTCCCGTAATGAATGGATGACAGAAGAAAATCTCATTCTCATTCTTGAGCAAATCAAGCAGCATAGTCAGTTTTTAACCGGTATGCACATTGGCGGGGGAGAGCCGTTTCTCAATCTTGATCTTCTTGAGTTTACGATCCGAAAAATGGATGAAATCGAAGTGCCGCTCGACTATGTGGAGACCAACGGCTTCTGGGCATGGGAGGATCAAAAGACCAGACGTATCCTCAAACGGATGCAGAATGCCGGATTACGGGGATTGCTGGTGAGCGCTTCGCCCTTTCATCTTGAATTCATCCCCATGGATCGTGTGAATCGCGCCATCCGGATTGGCCGTGAGGTGTTCGGTCCCGACCGGGTGTTTATCTACACAAATAATTATTACGATCAGTTTCAGACTCTGGATCCGAAAATCACGGTTCCATTTGACGAATATCTTGATGAGTTGGGTGAGGAGCATGTTGTTTCTGAAATGGTATATAGCTATTCTCTGATCCCTGGAGGGCGAGCGGCGATTCGCCTGGCTCGGCTTTTCACGCATCAACCGGCCAGTCATTATTTCGGGGAAACTTGCGCCAAGGAATTATCCAGTCCGCATCATATACGCATTGATCCTGAAGCCAATTATATTGCCGGACTTTGTGCGGGACTCTCACTGGGCGATGCACGTCAACTCCATACTATTTATAATGGATTGGATTTGACTCCTTATCCAATTCTTGAAAATCTAGCACAAGGCGGTGTAGAAGCGCTTTACAATTGGGCCGCTCAGGAATATGGATATATTGAAAATCCCCTCGGCTATATTGCAAAATGTCACTTGTGCCTCGATATCAGGCGATATCTGGTCGATAAAAAAACCCAATTCATGGAGCTGGCACCGATCGGTTTTTACAGCGAGCTCGATTAACAGGAAGTTGGTAGCAATGGAAGAGAAAACGGATTTAACTGAAACCATTCAAAAACTTGAGAAAATATATTCGGGCAGTTATATGGATGTGGAAAAACAATTTCTTCGCCTGCCCGATGGTCGCGAAGCGGTGCGTGAAATCGTGCATGTTAGAAACGCTGTTGCAGTTCTCCCAATTCTTTCCAGTGGGGACGTTGTTCTTGTGCGTCAATACCGACCCGCGATTCAGAAAACAATTCTTGAAATCCCCGCTGGTTTGCTGGATGACGGTGAGGATGAAGAGAGTGCGGCGAAGAGAGAGTGTGAGGAAGAAACCGGATACCGCCCAAAGAAACTCCAACGGCTCCTCCATTACGCACATGCGGAAGGGTATTCCACCGGGTGGATCACACTGTTTGTCGCTACGGATTTTGAACAAACGGGTCAGATCTCTCTTGATAATACAGAGCATCTTGAGCCGGTCCAAATGTCGTTTACAGAATTACAAAACCTCGTCCTGCAAAATGAAATTGTGGATTCAAAGACGATTCTGAGTGCAATTTTAGCGGAAAAATGGCTGGGATTGTAAGATCACCACAAGTTAAATGTAAGCAGCCAATATTCTCATAGCTGATGCACTTTTCTTTGGCGCAAAGAAAAGTACCAAAAGAAACATGCCTTTTCGAATGCGCTCAAATAAATTTAATTTTATTGCGAGTGGGCAAATCCATCCACCCTTCCTCACGTCAGGACTTTCCGGATAAAAAAAATCCCGGAAAGAAATCCACCCCCTCTGGATTAGTATTACATTTAAGCATTATCAATGCTCGAAAAGGCAAATCCGATCCGTCCATGTTTTCAGGATTTCATCAATTTGTCGCATGTTTAAATAATGAATCATTTTAAAATAGAGTTGTAATTATTTCAACTTTCAGAAATTAACCAAGAAAATACTTATTCCAGTTCCATCAATGATACAAATCGATAATGTTTCTTTTTCAAGGAGTTCAATATTTCTGGCAGGATTTGAATGAGGATCGGTGTGGTGGGCAAACCGTCATGCATGAGAATGATTGCTCCGGGATGTACATGAGCCATCACCCTTTTGAGTAGAAACTCCGGAGGATGTTCACGAAAATCCTCAGTAAGCAGACTCCAGTTTACCAATCGATAATCAAACTGCTTCATGTATTTTCTGAAACGGAAGTCAAACCGGCCGTACGGAGGGCGGAAGAATCGGCTTGGCGATCCGGTGATCTGGCGGATCGCCTGATCTGTCCTTTCAATTTCACCAAAAACAACCTGACGCTTTTTAAACGCGAGATTCATGTGCGAGAATCCATGATTTCCGATCACGTGCCCTTCCGAGTGAATGCGCTCAACCAATCCAGGATGACGTACGATATTTTCTCCAGTCAGAAAAAAGGCAGCGGTTGCATCATAGTCCTTTAATATTTTTAGTACTTCAGGTGTATATTGAGGATGGGGTCCGTCGTCAAAAGTCAGATAAACCGTTCTGTTTTTTGAGTCACCCTTCCAAATGGTCCAAGGAGCAAGATGTCGTGTAAAACTGGGATTGATGATGAGCATTGTGTTCTTTCCGGTTTGAAATCCCTTCAAAATAACAGTTTTTCAGGAAAAAGCAAAACTCTAATCCATTTCAGCAAATTTAAAATGGAATTATATTTAATCCACATTAAATACCTTGAAAAGAGTCAAAAAATTAATTAAATTTCTTTTTCCAAATTTATTGAATGACGACCGGAGGCAGTGCAAGAT
>JABMRT010000014.1 GCA_013202295.1 Candidatus Zhuqueibacterota bacterium | reverse complement strand
GTGTTCAATAATACATTCTTTGTTGATGTCACTCCTCCAGTTACTCAGATCAAAGTGAATGGCCCGAAACAGCAGACTATATTATCACCGAATGCACAACTCCAACTTTCGGCGGCAGATCACCAATCCGGTGTGAGACATATTTTTTATATGCTGGACAATGGTGATTCCCTTGAATATTCAGAGGTAATCTCCATTCAAGATTTAGAGGATGGTGAACATCAGATCCAGTACTGGGGAATTAATCAGGTTCTGATTGAAGAAGAGAAGCAGGTCTACGCTTTCTGCCTTGATAAGACGCCACCTGAATTGACGTTCGAAATTCTTGGCCCTCAAAATAAGAATGAATTGACGACCTATGTTTCTGGTTCATCAACCATCCAATTATCCGGAACTGACAAAAAAGCTGGATTGAACAATATCCAGATTCAAATCGATAGAGGAGAAGTACAATCCTATCAACATCCTATCTCCCTTCATGATAAATCCGGTCTTCGACGTATTGCCTATTCTGCAATTGACTCAGTTGATAATGAAACAGAGAAGTTCCTGCGAAAAATCTATGTTGATCTGACTCCCCCTCAGACCTTTCATGAATTAAAGGGATCTGTACTTGCAGTAGGCGATACTCTGGTCATTAATTCTGAAACAGAGATCATGCTTTCCTCTATGGATCTGGAGTCGGGTATTCACGAAATACGTTTCAATGTAAACGAGGATTCCGATCGGGTGTACCAGCATCCCGTCTGCCTTGAGGGAGAGGGAGATTACACACTCCAATATTTTGGAATCGATCAAGTGAAAAACCGTGAAGACATGCACAACCTCCTTTTGCGTGTGGACAATATGCCTCGGCGTGCAGTTACAGAAGCGCCCCTGTCCATGCATCCAAAACAGTGGTTGGCAAATGATTCGGATAATCCAACCGGTTCTACAGCCTTGCCATTCTACCTTCGTATTGCGACTGGTCCTGAAGAATCGGCTGAATCATTTTTAATTGATCCGGCAACTGTAAAAACTGAGGATACACAACCGCTGCTTTTCGATCAAGAGGGTTTAAATCAACTCACAATGCAACTGGTCGGAAAAGAGGTTATGTACGAGATTCCAATTGATGGAAAACCTCCAACTACTCAGATAATATTTGAAGGTGCCAGAACGTCGCAAACGGGTAATCGGATTTTCTATGGTCCCGGATTGGTAATCAGCCTGGATCCACAGGATCCATTATCCACAATCCAGTCTGGATTGGACAAGGTTTATTTCTCCATCGACGGATCAGCATTTGGTCTGTATCGTGAGCAATTGACCCTCTTTACAAGAGAGAAGGAATATCGTATTCGATACTATTCCGTAGACCGTGTCGGAAATGCGGAAGAGTTGCACGAATCCATTTTCACAATTGACACAGCCCCGCCCAGAACCCGGTTGGCAGTAGGGGGTAGATATTATGGAAACATGCTCTCTTCGAATTCAGAAATCACACTAACTGCCTCGGATCATCTTTCCGAGGTGGAATCGGTTTTTTATCGCATCGATGAACAATCCGCAAAGCAATATTCAAAACCAATCACCCAAAGTGATTTGTCTCAGCTACAACCCGGTGAGCATACAGTTATTTATTATGCAATCGATGCTGTGGGAAACACTGAAGAGGAACGTTCGTTTGTATTTTATTTTGATCCGGATCCACCGGTAGTAATCCTGCATGTTCAGGGGGACCAATCCAAAGCAGAAGAGACATATGTTTCTTTACGCACACAGTTTGCACTTACGGCAGATGAAACCGCGAATGAAGTAAAATCCATTACTTATCATATTAATGACTCCAACGCCAAACAGTATGCTGAACCATTCGCATTGCCTAGTTCCGAGCGTCAATATAACATGACTTTTTATGGCAGCGATCAGATCGACAATACATCCCCCAGACAGACACGCACCTTTACTGTGGACATGACTTCTCCTGAAACACAGTATACCTATGAGGGCCCCATTTTCTCGGACGGCAGTCAGGTGTATATCGGACCTGGCACAAAGATCGTCCTGAGCGCTACAGACAATACCTCGGGAATGAAAGTTACCCGTTATCGGCTTGATCAACAGTCCTGGAAGAATTACAGTGATCCGCTTTCTATAAGATCACTGGGAAAACACAGACTTGCATTCTTCTCCAAAGACAGAGTGAACAATGAAGAAAAAAGACAGACTGTGAATTTCTTTGTGGACAGCCGACCTCCTAAAATTTCCATCATGACAAGTGTCTTACCAAAATCTACCAATGAGTCGGGTGTTTTAGAAATTCCGTCAAGTGCTTCGATCTATATCTCTGCTGAGGATGAACACACAGGAATTGATAAAATCACCTACTCCATCAATGGAGGGGATGAACGGCTGTATCGCACTCCGATCACAGGTTTTGAAAAAGGCAGCCGGATTATTCTACTCGTTACAGCCACTGATCGAGTGGGGAATATGGAAGTTAGCCGGATTATCTATCGTTTTGGATCCATAGAATGAACTCCAGATTATCGAAATCCGTAGTCATCTGTTTCCTGTTTATGCTGGTGTCTGCATACGCGCAGCTGGATGTGAGTCAGAAACCAGTCATCCAGAATTTTGCACCAGAGACCTATCAGGCCCATCATCAGAATTGGGATATCTGCCAGGATCATCGCGGCATTCTTTATTTTGGAAATGATGCTGGAATTGTCGAGTTTGACGGATCGTTCTGGAAGCTCATTGAATTACCGAACAAGACAGCGGTTTATGCGATTCATCAGAGTCCGGATCAGAGGCTCTATGTGGGTGGTGCCGGAGAAATGGGATACGTCGCCCCTGACACATTGGGTGTGATGCGATATATATCACTGAACGACAAATTGGCTGAAAGCAATGCGGTTCTGGGTGATAGTGTATTCCAGGTGCAAGCTACGGCGGATGGAGCTGTATTTCTCACCGATAGAATACTTGCGATATACAACGACGGGAAATTCAATCTGCTCGAAAGTGAAGATCATTTTTTCGGGGCCATTGGATTACAGGATCAGTTATTCATCATTGAAGGTACTCATGGATTATCCCGACTGGTTGGAGAGAAGTTGGAGACAGTTCCCGGAGGTCAATATATTCGCGCGAATGTGTGTTTTCCTTTCCAGCAAGACAAGATAATTATTATAACCACGAATCGTGAGATACTCCTGTTCGATCCTGTTGCATTCACAGCAGATGATGGCGAATCCACCATATCCACACTGAAGCACATCCGACCCGAGAGAAGGTCCAGCCTGCCCTATGATGTCACATGCGGTACGTGGATAGACTCCTCACATTTCGCGTTGGGTTCAATTCGCAATGGATGCCTGATTTATAATATCCAGGGAGATCAAGTATTTCAAATTAACACATCAGATGGTCTTTTAAGCGATGATATTTACGGGATATTGCGGGATGCGAACGGTCACCTTTGGCTCAGTACGAATCAAGGAATTTCTTTTATCAGGTTGCCCTATGTAGGTGAGAATGTTAAGACATCGGGTGAAGACAGTTTATCACAGACGACTGTTCCTTTCAACGCCATCATACGAAGCTGTGAGAACACAATTAACGATTCACTACTTTTTGGTGGGGCATTTTACAAAGATGTGGATGGCATTCCGGTTCTTCAACAGACAGATAAAATATTTCCCGTGATTCCTTATCAATATAATGCACTCAGATTTACATTTTCATCCACTGAGTTAGGAGATTTCGGAAACATCGAATATCAGACTTTTCTGGATGGATTTGACAGACGATGGTCCCGGTGGAACCAGGAAACCCGCAGGGATTATACCAATATACCGGAAGGAAACTATACATTTCGGGTGCGTGCGAAAAAGTCTAATGGTCAAATCAGCGATGAAGCAGAATTTTCGTTTCAGGTGTTGCCTCCATGGTATCGAGAGTGGTGGGCGTATACAATTTATGGGATTCTTGCAGTCATCCTGATATTGCTCCTTGGATATTTTCAGCGAAAACGGTTGATTCTAAAGGCTGAGGAGGAGAAGGAACAGGCCCTGATTGAAGCTGAGAACCAAAGGCGTAAAGAGGAGATGGAGAAAGCGCGTGATTTACAGCTGTCCATGCTTCCAACGAATATGCCCAAGGTGGAAGGGCTTGATATTGCGGCCCATATGAAAACTGCAACCGAGGTAGGGGGTGACTATTATGATTGCAGCGTGGCCGAGGACGGATCAATCCTGCTAACAATCGGAGATGCTACCGGACATGGTATCAATGCCGGTATGGTGGTTACATCCATAAAGAGTTTGTTCTTTTCATCCGCGGCGGAAACAGAGGGGATTAATTTTTATGACCACAGTAATGCCACAATTGATGAAATATTTAATGGCGAATTACTAATGGCCTTGCAATTGGTGAGGATTAAAGATAGCCAATTGACATTGATCACCGCCGGTATGCCGCCAGCGTATTATTATCACGCAAAATCAAATCAAGTTGAAGAGGTTTTTGTAAAGGCAATGCCTCTGGGAATATTTCCTGAATTTCCCTATGAGGAGAAAAAATTTACACTAGAACCCGGGGATACCTTGTTGCTGGCTTCAGATGGCCTGGCAGAATTATTCAACTCCAAAGAGGAGATGTTCGGGTATGACCAAGTGCGAGATGCTTTTAGTCAAATCGCCACCAAAACCTCTCAGGAGATTATTGATTCATTGCTTGAAACAGCGGATGTTTTCCGCCAGGATGTTCCCAATGACGACGATCTTACTTTTTTGGTAATCAAAAAATTATAGTGTATCCCCATTCGTTATGCTGCATTTGAGTCCTGATCTATTAACAAATCTTCATAGAATAAAAATTGCTTTTGAGGATTGTATCCATTATATTTTCTTTATGCTTAACATCCATCAATGAAAAAATAAATTATTGATAAAGCATATGATATAAAGTCCAATAAAGTGTTATTTAATTTTGACCAACATTTTTGATTGTTAATTGTATTATGAATGAAGCAAGTGATCATAGATTAATTTATCAGTGTCTCGACGGCGATGTAAATGCATACGAGACGCTAGTTGAACGATATCAAAGAACGGTATTTAATGTGGCATATCGCATGACACAGAATCAGAATAATGCAGAAGAAATTACTCAGGCCATATTTGTAAAAGCGTATGAGAAACTGGATACGTTTAATTACAAATATAAATTTTTCAGCTGGATTTACAAGATGACTGTGAATGAGACGTTGAACTTCGTTAAACGCAACAGTCGTCAAGAGAGTTTGGATGTAAGCGCTGTCAACATGGCATCTTCCGAAAATCCGGAAAAAGCCCTTGATGCAGCTGAGAGATCTGCACATATTCAACATGCTCTCGGTCAACTGCACCTGGATCATCGCACGGTACTTGTTCTGAAATACTTTACGGAGTTAAGTTATTCTGAAATGAGCGAAATTCTACAAATTCCTGAAAAGACTGTAAAATCGCGATTGTATTCAGCCCGAATTCAACTGAAAGATGTTCTTGTCAATCAAGGATGGGCGTATAATGGTGGATGAAAAATACATCGTTTTAATGCATCAGGAAATCGATGGAGAGAATACTGCAACAGAGTCTTCAGAGTTAAAGGCATTCTTGGATCAAAATCTTGAAGCTAGCCAACTTTTTAATGAACTGGTGACTCTTTCGAGTTCCATTGATGAGATGGAATCCATCGAACCTTCCCCAGCTATAAAAACCAGGATTATGAATTCCATTGACACCAAACGATATCAGGCGAAAGAACCGTTGAGTATTGGAACGATGATTGACCGCATTCGAAGCCCACGCTGGTCCTGGAACTATGCCCTCACATTTGCTGGAGGTGCTGTTGTGGGGATTATTTTGTTGATGCTTTTAAATACAATTGGCAACAAAGATTTACGCTTTCAGAATTGGGAATTGTATCGTGGCACAATTGTGCCAAAATGTTTACAGGATCCCTCAAAGGTGATCGAAAGCATTGTAGTAAAAAGGAAATTGGTATCCGGTGAGATTTGTCTGAGATATATGGATTCACATATTGTGATCAATACGGATTTAGAAGCAGTTGATCCAATAGATATTATCATTCAACTTGATGAAGATGTTTTTACCTTCCAGGGCATCCAATTATCTGAAACAGTTTCTCCACCCAATTTTATTATTGATTCCGGTAACTACCAGTTCAAACAGCGTGGTCATCAGTCAGCCTATTTATTTTTCTCATGTGAAGAGTCGGTTCAGACAGAAGTCCGGTTTCAGTTGTTACATGAAGGCTCAGTTCAGTTTAAACATGAGATGCAAGTTTCAATCGTACCTGAAAGTTAATCTATTGAAATCCATCTATTAACATTCAGCTCCATAATCTTCGCAATCCAAATCTCATATCACTCGATTAATATATCCTATTCTATTCGTCTTTAATCCGACTGTTTTATAAATCATTTTCTTAATAAATATTACCAACATTTTATCTGCTGGATTGTATTGTATATGTCAAGCGATTATAGTGAGGTCTTGTGAGGTGCAACCAAGTGTATTATTATCTGTGAAAATGAATCCAATGGCTCAAATTAAAATACTTGTGGTTGAAGATAGTACAATTATCGCAATGTTTGTCAGACATGAGTTATTTAAATTGGGCTATGAGGAAGCTGAGTTTGCGACTGATGGGGCAGAAGCAATTCAAATGGCGGATACATTACGTCCCGATGTGATTCTAATGGATATCTCACTGAATAGCAGTATGGACGGTATTGAGGCCGCTAAATATATCCATAGAAATTTTGGAACTCCGATTGTATATATGACTGGAACCACAGATGACATTATAATACAGCGTGCAATTAATACTGCTCCTGTAGGTTTCTTACCCAAACCCTTTGAACTGGATGAGCTGAGAGAGACAGTAGAGATCGCGGCCAATTGCTGTCCTTAAAATATTTACTTAAACCTCTCTCTCCCTAACATATAGCAGAAATGCTCTTAGAACATTCGGGGGCATTTCTGCTTCCCTTAAAAAAAATTAAACTCCTTGTAGAATTCACTATCCTTTTTGTATATTAATTCAAAGATACTCCAGAGACATTGTCCACTTGATGTAATCTAATGCCGATAAAAGCTGTGAAGTGTCCTATGAGTTTAGTCAGCTTGCAAGAGATAACACGTGTTCTCGTCAGTTTGATTCCGGTCATTCTTTTTCTCGCTATATTAAAACTTTTCGACAGTTTTAAATTGCTGAAGATGAGAGATATTCTCTTTGCAATTTTATTAGGCGCGACTGCCGCTGCGATGAGTTATTTTATCAATCGTTTTTTCTTGAGCACAGTTAAACTCGATCTGAACCATTATTCGCAATATGATGCACCGCTCATTGAAGAAACTTTAAAAGGGATGTATATCTTTTTCCTGATCCGTGCGAATCGGGTCGGATTTCGAATCGACATTGCGATTTATGGATTCGCTCTTGGAGCGGGCTTTGCGCTTGTCGAGAACATCTTCTATCTACAAGCAATCACAGATTCCAATCTATTGCTTTGGATTGTACGTGGATTTGGTACAGCAATCATGCATGGGGGCACCACTGCAATCTTTGGAATCCTCGCGAAAACTGATGTGGACCAGCGGCAATCTATGCGCTTTCTTTCATTCTTTCCCGGATTGGCAGTTGCCATGATCATCCATTCTATATTCAACCACTTCTTTCTGCCGCCTATGATCATGACAGGAATACTGATTCTGACCCTGCCGATTCTATTTTATCTCATTTTTCAGCAAAGCGAGCGATCCACGCGTCAATGGCTTGACATCGGATTCGACACTGATCAGGAATTGTTAAACATCATTACAACAGACAAAATTAATGATTCCAAGATCGGGCTGTATTTAAAGTCTTTGAAAGAATCCTATCCCTCTGAAGTCATTCTCGATATGATCTGCTACATGCGCGTTTATCTTGAATTGTCCATCAAAGCCAAGGGACTTCTTATGATGCGTGAGATGGGATTCGAACCGGAACGGGATGACACATTGAAACCAGCGCTGGATGAGCTGGTCTTTTTGGAAAAGAGCATTGGGAGAACCGGGATGATGATAGTCTCTTCTTTTATGAGTATGCGAAGCCAGGATATCTGGCAATTAAAACTGCTTGCCCAACAGTGAAACTACGGGAATAATAATTTATGTCCCTATCGGAAATGACAATTTCTTTGACCAATCAGTATGAAGAGATTGAACATCTTTCTCATTTGGTAGAAGATTTTTGCGA
This sequence comes from Candidatus Zhuqueibacterota bacterium, assembly GCA_013202295.1. Classification (GTDB taxonomy): domain Bacteria; phylum Zhuqueibacterota; class QNDG01; order QNDG01; family JABMRT01; genus JABMRT01. The sequence goes on along the minus strand of JABMRT010000014.1, from coordinate 22,964 downwards.
AAAAAACAATGTATCGGAAAATATGATATATCCTTTAAACGTTGTTCTGGATGAGGTCGTAACCAATATTATCCACTACGCGTGGAATGATAAGGAGAAACATTCTTTACAAGCAGATCTCACAATAGAAGATACAATGTTCACAGCGGTTGTTGAAGATGATGGTCAGCCTTTTAATCCACTAGAAGTTGAAGAATTGGACATCTCCACCTCGGTTGAAGAAAGGCGTATTGGCGGATTGGGGCTACATTTTGTAAAAACCTTAATGGACTGTCTTGAATACAGGCGATCCGGTGAAAAGAATATTCTAATCCTAAAAAAGAAATTGACTGGTTGAGGAGAGTGCATGCATATTGAGCAGGAAAAGTTGGGGGAGGTGCTTGTATTCGGCGTCTTCGGCCGTGTGGATGCTGCTACTTGTAAGCCGCTTGAAGTCGATATGCTGGGCGCTATTGATGGAGGTGAACATCGGCTTCTAATTGATTGTTCCAAACTGGATTACATCAGCAGCGCGGGACTTCGTATCTTTTTGATAGCAGCGAAGAAACTGAAGGCCGAAAATGGCCAAATTGTGCTTTGTTCCATGCAGCCCCATATCAGAACCATGTTTGAAATCGCCGGATTCTCTGCAGCGTTTCCCATCGTGGAATCCCAAGATGATGGGATTAAAGCGTTGAAAGAGTAAAATATTTTACTATCACATTGATCCCCAGTCTCTGCGCAATAGGATAAGGTGAGGTGTTAGTGTGATAGGAATCTGCATTTAATGAGGGAAAAAATTATGAAACAAATCCGTTTATATACTTTAACGCTATTTCAGATCCTAATTTGTGTATTACTAACTCAAATATCCATCCAGAGTTCATATGCCCACGAAAATGAACGATTGTATCAATTTCCTGATATTCCCGGCTATAAGACCTTATTATGTGATTTTCACATGCACACCGTATTCTCAGATGGCGATGTTTGGCCGACTATTCGTGTCCATGAAGCCTTGAAAGAAGGACTGGATGCAATTTCCATCACAGACCATCTGGAGTACCAGCCCCATGAAAAAGATATTGCTCATCCGGATCGGAATAGGAGTTATCAGATTGCGCTTGATGCAGCCCAGGAGCATGATCTGATCATAATTAACGGTGCAGAAATAACCAGGGATATGCCTCCAGGACATGCCAATGCCATCTTTCTTAAAGATGCAAATAAATTGATCAAAGAGGATGTCTTTGATGTTTTCAGAGAAGCCAAAAGGCAGGGTGCATTTATATTCTGGAATCATCCCCACTGGATTGCCCATAAACCGGACGGGATTGCTGAACTCATGGAGATGCATCATCAACTCATCAATGATGGATTGTTAGATGGTATTGAAATCGTCAATGATGTGACCTATTCGAATGAGGCCATGCAAATTGCCCTTGACCAGAATCTTACAATAATGGGTAATTCTGATATACATGGATTGGTTGATTGGAGTTATAAATTATATAAAGGTGGTCATCGTCCGCTAACCCTGGTTTTTGCGGAGGACAAGTCTGAGGAATCCATTAAAGAGGGATTAGAGAGTGGCAGAACGGCTGTCTGGTTTAATGAATCTGTAATTGGAAAGTCAGAGTTTCTGATTCCCTTGATTGAACATTCTCTGCTTGTAAAGCGATCATACACCATGAAAAGCTATACAGGTGAATCTTCCGTACAAGCGGTTGAAATTGAAAACAAGTCTAGTACGGATTATATTCTTGAGAATCTATCCGATTTCTCATTGCACTCTCATGCGGATGTTTTCACGATCAAAACGCATGGAACCGAAACGGTTGGAGTAATGACCTTGAAAAAGATGCCGGAATTTGAATTATGTTTTAAAGTGCTCAATGCAGTTGTGGCACCCAATACGCATCCTGAAATCAATTTAAAGATTCATGTCAATGACGATTAAGGAGACATTGCAGTGTCCGCAAAAGGGAGTTCAAAACAAATGTTGATTCCAATTCTCATTATGGGAATATTGGCGGTGATTTTGGTCTATATCGGTTATCAACGCGGCCAGCACGAACATGTAATCGGATTAAAGTCCGCATGGACAATGACTATACAAGTACTTCCTTTACTTCTTTTTGCATTCATCGTGGCTGGCATGATCCAGGCCCTTTTACCCAGAGAAATACTCACCAAGTGGGTGGGTACCGAGTCTGGATTTCGCGGTATCCTGATCGGCACCATTGCTGGTGGACTGACACCCGGAGGGCCGTATGTCAGCCTTCCGATTGTTGCCGGATTGATACGTTCCGGCGCCAGTGTGGGTACCATGGTTGCTTTTTTGACAGGTTGGTCACTCTGGGCTGTTGCCCGCCTGCCGATGGAAATTGGCATTCTGGGATGGAAATTTACACTGATCCGTTTTGTTTCGACATTGATTTTTCCTCCAATTGCCGGGCTGATTGCACAACTTCTCGTATCCGGAACCAAAATGTAGTGTGAAGTTTTCCATATACGATTCAGGGAGGCATTATGAATGCATATCGACATATAAAGAAGGTCTTAAAAAGCAAGCCGACTATTGAAGGTGCGGGTGTGCATCTGAAAAGGATTTTCGGATATCCACACACACCCTTGTTTGATCCCTTTTTACTTATGGATGATTTTCACTCCGACAATCTTGAAGAATACATGCATGGATTCCCGTGGCATCCGCATCGCGGAATTGAGACCATCACGTATGTTCTCCAGGGCTTTGTCGATCATGGAGACAGTCTTGGTAATTCGGGTGTCATTTCACCTGGCGATGTGCAGTGGATGACAGCCGGCAGCGGTATAATTCATCAGGAGATGCCCAGAGGAGATGAAGAAGAACGTCTCTGGGGTTTTCAGCTCTGGGCTAATTTGCCCGCAAAACAGAAGTTGATGGATCCAAGATATCGTGACGTGAAGGATTTGGAAATTCCCAGCGTGGATCTTGAAAGTGGTGTCAAGATTCGAGTTATATGTGGTGAGGTGAATGGCATCCATGGACCTGTGAAAGACATTGTGATCGATCCGGAATATCTGGATGTGACGGTACCTGAAGACACACATTTTACGCATCTCGTCCAGGATGGCTATACGGTATTCGCATATGTGATTGACGGGCATGGATTCTTCGATCCGGATAGCGATGCTTATCCCTTTGAATTTGAGGGCGCAAATTATTTTGATTTTGAACGTGAAAACGGGATCGGACCTGAAAGTCTCGTCCTATTCGATAATGAAGGATATTTGTCCGTCAAAACCGAGAAACAGAAACTTCGATTTTTGCTCATCTCTGGTAAACCCATCGGTGAGCCAATTGCCTGGCATGGTCCGATTGTCATGAATACGCAAGAGGAACTGCAAATTGCTTTTGATGAATATAGGCAAGGTACGTTTTTAAAAATATAGAGAATTTAGCAGAAGTTTCCGAGTAGTTCCTCGCATGATTCTGCCCTAGGGGATTGTTCATTAAGTTCCAATTATCAACCATCAAATCTTAAATATATCTCAAGATTCGAATCCCAAAATAAAACAGTGAATCATCCAATTTCTTAATAAGTATCATTTTCAACCTTTAGGCAGATTATTTGCGGTGAACCCTGCTTGAATTATTAACCTTGATCGGTGGCTAATGAAATTCGGGGTAAATGAATAATCGAACCTTAATTATTGAATATTGTGAAATTACTTTGATGGTGTGAAGAAATAATGAATGATATCCATTTCTTTTTGGAATGGCTTGCAGGATCTGCCATTAAATTATTAACTGTCTCCAGGAATTCTCTATGCCTCTTCTAAGCCGTTTGAATCTTTGTAATAAGCTCCTACTGGTTATTGGGATATTTGTCATTGTTTTTATTTCATTCTCTAGTGTCAATTTTTTATACATCAAGGGGATTCTCGTTCAAGAGAATCAGGCCAGGGTGATGGCTCGGATTGAAAAGGGCGCCTCTGAGATTGATGGATTTTTCAAAGAGAAAGCCAGATCTGCCTGGACGTTTTGTCTGGATCCAGAAATTCAATACTGGCTGGAAACCAATACACAGCGGCGAATCAGTCATCGCAATGATCGTGTGTACCAGCAGATGATTCAACAGTTTAAACGCATCGTTGAAAATGATCCTCAAATCAAATCGGTTTTTATCGCATCGGAAAAAACGCAGGAATATTTTGATCATGCCGAAAGGGATCCCGGTGCGGATTATTATGTGGGACAAAGGCCATGGTATCAAGACACGGTCGAAGCCGAACATCCCATTTATGATATTGATTATGACCTTCTAGATGGGAATGTGTATGCCGCATATCAGAATCCTATTTACAACGAAAACAAACAATTGCTTGGTATCGGTGGATTGGATATCAGTATTGAGACCATTGAAACAGTGCTTGCTGATCTGAAACTATTTAAATCCAGCCTGCCATTTCTGGTCGCTAAAGATGGCACATTTCTTTTTCATCCCGATGAGGAGATGGTGCTTAAAAAGAAAATAACTGATTTAGAAGATTCGGATAAATATCACAATGTGAAAGATGCCGGATTAAAGATGATCGCTGGCGAAAGCGGATGTGAACAAATTACATATGAAGGGCAGGATCATTATCTTGCGTTCACATCCATCCAGATATTAGATGCCACACTCGCTCTAAGCATTCCAAAGCATGAAATGGATCAGGCTTTGGACAGAGTCATCCGAAATACAATGCTCTCCCTCTTTGCGATTTTACTGCTCATGATTTTAGGCACTGTTTATGTGGCCAATTCAGTTGCCAATCCCATTCGTAGGTTGACACATCTCATTACGCAGAATATACAGGATAAGGATCTAACAACCCGGATTCCCGTAAAGTCCATAGATGAGGCGGGAGAGCTCGCTTCGGCTTTTAATGAATTTATGGACACTTTGGAGGCGATCATTCTGAATGTCAAGACAACAGCCCAAGCTGTGGGTGTGACTGTCAAAGAGATGGATCAAACCTCCGAGATGTTGGGGCAGGGGGCGAAAGATCAGACTGAGCGCGTGAATCAGGTGGTGACAAGCGCCCAGGAGATTTCGTTAACTGTACGCGATAACGCGAAGAATGCAGTCAACGCGGCCGATGCAGCCGAGCAGGCCCAAGGACGGTCCAAACAAGGATTTGACCGAATGGTTGCCATTGAACAGGAGATGGATCAGATTGTCAGTTCTGCTGAAATGACCGAACAGATTGTACGTATATTGGCTGATCAGGCTGCTGAGATTGATGAAATCATCCGTGTGATTCATGATGTGATGGAGCAGACGGGGATACTTTCGATCAATGCGTCCATTGAGGCAGTCAAGGCGGGTGAATTGGGCAGTGGATTTTCTGTGGTTGCTGAAGAAATCCAGAGTTTGGCGACACGCACTGATCAAGCTACCAATCGAATTACTGAAGTGATCCATTCGGTGCAGGAGAATGTTAAGAAAACTTCGGAAAGCATCTCTACTGTATATCAACTCGTCAGTGAAGGGAAGGAGCATTCCATCCAAAGTAAAGAGACCTTTGAATCAATCGTACTCACTGTCACACATTCCACAGAGTTGATTCGACATATCGCCACTGTTTCTGAGCAGCAGTGTCGTGAGATTGACGTCATTTCCGAACACATGAAAACCATACAGACCGTGACCAATCAATCGCAAGAAAGTGCCTCCGAACTGAACCTATCCTCCTCTTCACTAAACGCTGAGATGCGACAGCTCAATGATCTGGTGGGGCAGTTCACGACCAAGGATCAAACTCCTAAAACAGGATAATCCACACAATAAGACAATATCATTCATAGAGTACAGATGCTTTCTTTAAAGGCAACCGTATTTTTTTCTTCCATTCTCGGGAATAGAAGTGTATCTTGGATTGTCAAACAAATGGATCAATAGAACGGTTTGATATGACGGATGAGACATTAATTCAGGCTGCAAGCTCTGGTGACGATAACGCCTTCAAGGAACTGATCCGAAGGTACGAACAGAAGGTGGCAGCTACGGTGATTGGGATGCTCGGACCCGGACCTGAAGCAGAGGATGTCGGGCAAGAGGTGTTCATCCGTTTTTATCGAACCATGAACCGGTTTCGAGGAGAAGCTTCTCTCGGAACCTATCTGACACGAATCGCGATCAACCTCTCCCTGAATTCAATCAAACGAAGAAAACGTAAACGGTTGCTTTTCTGGGAAAAGTCCGTTGAAACAATTACTGATCTGGCCAGCCTCGCATCCTCAGGATTTGATGAAGATGACAGGGAAATTGTACAAAAAGCCATTCGAAAACTTGATCCCGTATTTCAGTCCGTCATCGTACTCCGTCTCATGGAGGGGTACTCCACACGCGAGACGGCCGAGATTCTAAATATCCCCGAAGGTACAGTGCTTTCAAGGCTGGCCCGGGCACAAAAGAAATTAAAAAAGATTTTAATCCCATATTTTGGAGCAAGTCATGGACGAGAAAATGTGCGAGTTGTTGCTTCGGTCGTTTGACGCAAATTTAACTCCTGATGAGCAAATCCTACTCGATGAGGCCCTGGCAATTTCAGATACGCTACGACTCGAGCAGGAGCAGATTAAAATCGTGCGTGATGCAATCGGGCAGGGGGCATCTCATTCGTTCCGTCCCTTTTTCGCAGAGCGTGTGATGCAACGGATTCAATCCTCTGTCAAATCCTATGAGAGATTGGATCCATTTTTTGAGTCTCTGATGGCTGCGTTCAGACCTGTGATGATTGCAGCTGGTGTTCTGATCGCAATCATGTTGTCCTACAACGCAGTTCGGCATGATGGCGCTCTCATGGCCGGTGTGTTGACAGAGCCTGATGTCAGTCTAGAAGAGGCGTTTGATCCAGTTTATGATTGGATTCAGGAGTAGACCATGAAAACAAAGATGAAAACAGCATCCATACTGCTTGGCACGTTTTTTATTGGAGGTGTGCTTGGATTTATTCTCCATGCCACATTCATCCGTAACGATTTCAGAGAGCACGCGCTTCGTATGCGCACGCCGGAAGGATTTATCCACAGGTTTGAGAAGGTGATTGAACCTACGGATGCGCAGCGAAAAGAGATCCGGAAAATCCTCAATGACCATTTTCAAGAGATGGTTCAGCATCAGGATGAATTCCGCTCCCGCATGGATTTGGTCCGCAAGGACATTGAAGCTCTGCTCACTGAAGAACAAAAGGAGCGGTTAAAAAAGGATTCACTCCTCGAACGGGATTCCAATAGTAAGTCTCGGCGGCGTGATAGACAACATCACAAACCTTTTGATGCTCCGCCACCTCCGCCGGATTCGCTAATGTAATGTTGTCCATGCGATCACAATAACAAATTGTGAAAACACCATATGATAATTAATTCACAGTTTTAAAATCCATCGATTATTTATAATACGTTGATTTCTTCACCCCAAATATCATACAGGTGCAAGGATTTGGCGGAGTTCAGGGATGTTTTGATATTAAAGGACATGCTTATTTCCCAAAAGCTTATATACAAATCCTCACAGGTATAGTAAATCATTACAAAATATCTATTGAAGACCTGAGAATTCTTCAATATCTTATTGCTCAGCATATTTTCCAGCTGATCTTATTTAAAACATACAGATCGCTTAATGACTGAAAGTGTAAAATGAAAATTAAAATTAAAGTAATAATTCTGCTGCTCCTAACACTTCTATCGAGCTACACTTTTGCCGGTACATATCATCCAGTCATCGATTATATCTTTCCGCTGCCTGACAGTAAATTGCTTCCTGTGCATGCAACTGTGATATTGAAGTTAGATGAAACATATAATTCGCAGATTACGGATTTGTCTTCTTTCATTTCTGTTGAAGGAGAGGATGGTTTCTATACTGGCCATGTATTTTTTGCTGCTGATGAACGAACCATCATTTTCAAACCGGATGAAGCCTTTCAAATGAATGAAATCATTGATGTGATTATCCAAACCAGTCAATTCTCATCCACAGAGGATTTTATTTTTACTTTTCAAACGGCGGCAAGTTCAGCAAACGAATTGGAAGGGCCATTAAAAAACGCCGTTCAATCGAATTTGAAAAAGTCCACTGCTTTTTCATCCCCCCGTATTATCAACGGTGTGGCCGTCCCCAGTGATTTTCCTCGGATTAGCACCAACCAATATGGTGAAACCGCGCCGGGTCGGATCTTTTTTGCTTCGACAAGTATACAAAACGGTTATGGAAATTACATTGTTATCTGCGATAACGACGGCACGCCCTATTTCTACAGACGCTACCCGGATATACCCCGAACCGGCAATTTGACTGTCCACCCAAATGGGGAGCTTTCATTTCACTGCTATGAGACGTATTACATTATACTGGATCGAAATTTTGTCGAGGTTGATACCATCTGGGCCGGCCACGAGTATTATTCCGATGACCATGAATTACAGATACTGGAGAACGGGCATATACTTCAGGTGGCCCGGGATCATGTGCGTATTGATATGAGCAAAGTGGTCAACGGTGGACGAACAAACGCGGTGGTTGAGGCGCATCATTTACAGGAAATGGACGAAGATTACAATGTTATTTTTGAATGGCGCAACTGGGATCATCTTGATATTCGGGACACTTATGTCGGACTTACTGGTAATTTCATTGATTTTGTTCATATGAACTCCATTGCAATTGATTATGACGGTCATTTTATCATTTCACCAAGAGAATACAAAATGATCATGAAAATTCACCGAACAACCGGCGAGACAATCTGGAAACTTGGTGGTCGTGATAGTGATTTTGAATTGATCAATGAAGACCTCATATTCTCTTTTCAACACGATGCCCGTCCTGTGCCCGGTCAACCGAATCATTACACTATTTTTGATAATGGCCGGGACCGCTATCCCCAGTTTTCTAGAGGTGTTGAATATGAACTGGATCTGGACATGATGACAGCAGAAAAAGTGTGGGAATACCGTCATGATCCTGATTGGTATTCAGGATGGATGGGGAGTGTGCAACGGTTCACCAATGGCAACTCGCTCATCGACTGGCCCAGCAGTGGAATGCGCACCATTGAAGTGAATTCTGACGGTGATATTGTCTGGGAGATGTTTGTCACCGGTACCAATTCCTACCGGAGCTGCCGTTATGAGTGGGAAGGCCAAATGCTGCGACCTTATCTCATTCTTGAAAACCTGGGCACTGCGGTTCGATTGATTTTCAATAAATTTGGTGATCCGAATGTGGATTATTATCGAATCTATCGTGGAGACGACGAAAATAATCTGGCATTTCTGGATAGTACAACTCAGACCTATTTCGATATTGATGCCCTTGAGTTGGGCGATGGCACTCGACATTATTTCGGTATGACTGCTGTGAGTGAAAATGGAACAGAGAGCGATTTCTCAAATCTTGAGAGTACTGATATAAGGGTTTTGGCACCGGGGGAAAATGCCATTCGAAATGGTGGTTTTCAATCTGAAGAATCATGGGAGCTCCGGAAAAGCGCCAATGCCAATGCTTCAGGCATGGTCAATTCTGACGGATTTTATGAAATTACAATTACCAATGGCGGTAGTGATTTTGACGATGTGCAATTATGGCAGAGCAATATATTAGTGATGCAGAACCAAGACTATAGCTTTAAGTTTGATGCTTATGCATCAATAGGCCGTGTGATCAGTGCCAAAATTGAGTCTGAGGATGCAAATCATATTAACTATGGAAGAATCGGGAATAGTTACCTGTCAAACCAGTTGAACCCTTACACCTATAATTTTACAATGAATTATCCGACAGATACAAAAGCCCGCGTCGTTTTTAATTGCGGCGGGCAAGCGGATGATGTTTATATTGATAATGTATCCCTGATCTATACCGATGAGAATAGTTTAATACCCCTTTCCGCACCCTGGTCAAGCCAGGACATTGGTCTTCCCCAGCTTGCAGGACAAAGCGGAATGAGAGACAATCGATTGGTCATACGTGGTTCAGGGAATGATATCTGGAATCAGGCTGACGAACTTCATTTTGCGTACCAAACTGTCGAGGGTGATGCAGAAATCATAGCCCGGATTCATTCATTGGAAATAACTGATCCATGGGCAAAAGTCGGTGTGATGATGCGAAACTCCTTGCAATCTTCTTCGAAACATGTGATGATGATTTTGTCAGCGGAAAACGGCACTGCATTTCAACGTCGTATACAGGATGGAGAAAGCTCATTCAACACTGGTGGTACGAGTGCGACAACACCCCACTGGGTCCGCCTGATTCGGGAAGGGAATCTTTACACCGGATATGAATCCAGCGATGGTGAGCATTGGGAGTATGTAGGATCTGAAACTGTTGATATGCAAGAAGAGATTTTTATCGGTTTGCCAGTCACATCACACAATGATAACTTCATATGCGAAGCAGAGCTGGATCATATTCAACTCTCTGCAACATCCGATACTTCAGAAAAGGGAAACTTGGCGCCGGCATCATTCATGCTTCACGCGGTTTATCCAAATCCTTTTAATCCTAAGACAACTGTCAGGTTTGAAGTACCGATTCATACCGATATACTTATCGAGGTATATGATATTACTGGCCGAAAGGTTTGCACATTGGTCAAGGGCCAGACATTGCCCGGTACCCATCAGGTTGTCTGGAACGGGAATAATGAGTCGGGAGAAACAGTGGGAAGTGGCCTGTATTTCATTCGAATGCAAGCTAACATGTTTGATGTCACACAAAAGGTAACTCTTCTGAGATAAGGTGATTTTGTGTGTTATCCCATAATGAAGTCCAAATATAAAATTCAAAATGTAAAATAATATAACGAAAATTATAACCACACATTCTATCCAGTCTTTTTTTCAATTTTATCCCGGCATTTATCATTCTGATATTTACTCCTTGATTTTGCGTTGCTAGAAGAGACAAGTTCCTACCTTATCAGCATATTTAATATCATGAATGGGAATAAATTCTGTATCCCCTTTGTCTAACAGACAAAGAAAGGATAATCGGAGCCGATCATGAAAGTACAATCTAAATCAATCGAATCCAATCAAATCATACAAACGGATGACCTGGCACTTTCAGCCTATTTCAGGCTTAAGGGATATGCGCTGGTTAAATCCGAGAAGGTGCATTTAAAGCGGCATTTCTTTTTTAACATCAGCGAAGAAAAGGCTGCGAAAGAAAAAGTCACCTTCATTCAGAGCGATTTGCTCAGGTTCTATAATGAAATTCGAAATTTAAAAAAGCTGATGTAAGGAGGAACTCATGTTACGCAAACAACAAATACTCACGATTGGCATTATCACATCTGTTATTTTCTTAACGGCGATTGATACCGGATTGGCTCAGGGAAGGCGAGGAGGGGGGCACAGAGACGGTCATGGAAGAAGCCAACAGCATGTGCTCTTCTGGTCTGAATTGACAGAAGCGCAACAAACAGAATTGCACGAGTTGATGCTGACGATGCGTGATGACGGAGCCAGCCGCGAAGAAATACGTGATGCGGTTCATGCTCAACTCGAGGAATGGGGCGTGGAATTGCCTGAACATCCCAATGTGATCGACCGCTTTGGCGATCAGCTTAATGATGAACAAAAGGATGAGCTGGAAGCATTAATCCAAACCATGAAGGATGAAGGAGCGGGACATAAAGCAATTCGTGATGCGCTTCATGCCCAATTAAAAGAGTGGGGAGTCGATATTCCGACACGCAAAGAGCATCGCCAATTTCGTGGTTTCGGCCATCAGCTCAATGAAGCACAACGCGAAGAACTTCGCGCAATTGCTGACCCAATGAAAGAGGATGGCGCATCCAGACAAGAGATTCGTGATGCGATTCATGCCAAGCTGAATGAATGGGGGATTGAGTGTCCAGAGGGACATGGTTCTCGACAGGGACGGGGAGAGAATCGACATCCACGCGGATCTAACAGAACCAACCGGGGCGCGAATCATCCCAATCCTTTTAATCCGGAAACCACCATTACCTACGATTTGCAGCAACCGGGTAATGTGACGGTATCCATTTTCAACGCACAGGGACAGCTTGTCCGATCTCTGGACGCGGGTCATCAACAAGCCGGTCCCTTCCAACTTAAATGGAACGGTAAATCCGACGCGGGTGTGACAGTGCCATCCGGAATGTATGTATATAAGATCCAGGCCGGCAGCGAAGAATTTTCCGGCCGGATGTTGATGATGAAATAATCCAATTCCCATTCCCTTCCATTTGCCAAGACGGGCGCTGGTGACAGCGTCCGTCTCTTTATAAAAGGAGACTTTATTTCATGAGAAAATCATTCATTCCAGGTTTCATTGGCCTTCTTGTCTCTCTTGTGATGTTTGGATGCAAATCTGCAGAATATGCAGCACAGTGGCTTGAGAATCCGATTTCAATTGACTCAGATTATTCAGACTGGCAGGGGAATCTAACATCCGAAAAAGATGGCAAGATTTCATTTGGATTTCAACGGGACAGTTCTTATTTCTATGTCTGCATGATTGCGACTGATATACAGGTTCAAAGACAACTCATGATACGTGGATTGGAGATGCATTTCGATCCGGATGGCGAGAAGAAGCAACGGATCAGTATTAAATATCCTCTCGGTCTGATGGCTTCAGGCATGCCCATGCAGGATATGATGGATTCCAGGAACCGTTCCGGCATCGAAGAAGCGGAGATAATACATCGGTTTCAGAATAGCCTGGGTGATTTGGAAATTAAAAACAGTGAAGATGAAACGTATCACCCGCTTGCTCTGGCCGAACTTCCCGGGTTGGGACTTGAAGTTAGCGCGAATGCAGAAACCGGTGAATGGATATGTGAAATGAGAATTCCTTTGGGATCTGCTGACACGTTCCAGTATGCGCTTGGTCAATCCCAAGTCTCATCCGTAGAAATCGAAATGAAAACACCTGAGATAAATCCCGATGCCATGAGCGGGCAAATGTCAGGTCGTGGGGGTGGAATGCGGGGAGGAGGCATGGGTGGCGGCGGTAGTAGACGTAGTGGTGGTATGCGTGGTGGCGGACCTCAGGGCGGCAGACAGGATATGCCGGAATCTATAAAGTTTTCTGTGAGAGTGCATTTAATGGATGATTAAATTTAATTACTAAAGTTATACCAATTTATGTCCATTTAAAAATTGATTAAACCCAGAAAAAGGAGAAGATCATGAAAAAATCAGCATTTTTTGGAGTTATGCTACTGAGTCTGATCGTAACCGGGCTGTTTGCGGGAGACATTACGAATTTTTCGGGCACCTGGACATTCGATGATTCCAAACTGGGAGCCACTGAAGATATGCCTCGTGGGGCCGCAACGAAAATCGTTGTTAAGCAGGAGGACAATTCCTTTTCTTCCGAACGGTTTATATCAAGTTCGAGGAGAGGTGACTATACCCTCTCAGAGACTCTGACACTTGATGGTGAAGAATGTGTGAGTGAAACGGAATCCAGTATTACAAATTCGACAGCAGTCTGGTCAGAGGATAAAAAAGTGTTAACCATCAAGAGCACAACGATAAGGAGTCGGGATGGTCAGGATTTTGAGATTTTATCTACTGAACTCTGGAGTTTAGAGGAAAAGGATGCAGTCTTAAAAATAGAGTCCTCCCGAGAGACACCGAGAGGCTTGAGAGAAAGTGTTATGTACTATACTAAAAACAAATAGGAATTCATCCATACTGTTGTATTTGGTTAAATTTAAGAAAAACTATTTATCCTTGATACCATCCCGCCTCTGCATGTAAATATCTCCAGGTGGTATCAGCACAATGCGCTATAGGATTCAACAATATTCTTGATTAGATCGAAGCATAGGTATCTGTGTTCCAATCAGAGACCAGTCTGCTGCAGGATTTGTATGCCCGAAAACGGATAGAAGCAGAAATTCGAAGATTGATCGGAAATTAAGAATTATGGTCCTCTTATTTAAGAGGGAGTACGTATAATAGAATTGCGAAGAAGTGACAGATGCTGCCGCCTAACACAAAAAGATGCCAGACCGCGTGGCTGAATTTTACCGATTTCATAGCGTAAAATACCACACCTCCCGTATAGGATAATCCGCCACCTGCGAGCCACCATAATCCTGCTTTGGGAATCTCTGCAAGAAGGGGTTTCAACGCGATCATGATCATCCATCCCATCAGAATATAAATAACAACGGAAAGTTTTTTCATCCTGTTTATAAATATAGCCTTGAATACAATCCCGGTGATCGCCAGCGCCCAGATCAATCCGAAAAGAGACCAGCCCCAGCCCCCGCGAAGGGGCACCAGAAGAAACGGAGTATAGGTCCCCGCAATCAAGAGATAAATGAATGAGTGGTCCAGAATGCGAAACACCTGCTTGGCTCCTTTGTGCTGGATCGCGTGATAGAGGGTTGAAGCCATATAAAGCAGAATGAGTGTGGTGCCATAAATGGAGAAACTGACCACACGCCAGGCATCCCCGCGTGTGGCAGCGAGTACAACCAAAATAACCAGAGCCGCGATGCTTAGAGCTGCCCCAATGCCATGTGTTATGCTACTGGCGATTTCTTCTCCGATTGTATAAAATCGTTTCTTGGGTGATTTATTAATAGAGTTCGATGAATTCATGAATAGTTCCCTGCCTTTTACGTTTTACCAAATGTCGAAATAGTATAATGAAATCTGTTTGTGATTACAAGTGAAAAACATCAGAAATTCTGGACTCCTACTGATAAATGTCTTATATTAACCGATATTCGATCCCTTGGGATTAATGAATTAAAGGATAGACTATGATTCCCGAATCAATTCGCAATCGGTTGAGTTGGTTTGCAAAATCCACAGGCGCACCAAAGAGCCACAAATTCAGTACATTTGCCGGGGTGTTCACTCCGGATGTGCTGACAATCCTTGGCGTGATCATGTACTTGCGTCTTGGGTGGGTTGTTGGGAATGCGGGATTTCTCGGGGCGGTGTTGATCATCCTGCTCGCAAAATCCATCACGCTTTTCACAGGCCTTTCCATGTCATCTATTACCACGAATATTCGAATCGGGGCGGGGGGAGCCTATTCCATCATTTCCAAGTCTCTCGGCCTTGAAGCGGGCGGGAGCATCGGAATCCCGCTTTATATCGCGCAAACGCTGTCCGCAGCGCTGTACATCATTGGTTTTACTGAGAGCTGGCTGCGAGTATTTCCCAATCATTCTTATCTTCTCGTGGCCTGCATTGCATGGTTTGCCATACTGATAATTTCCTATATCAGCGCGAATTTCGCGATTAAAATCCAGTACATCGTGATGGCAATCATTGGGTTGTCCCTGGTTTCCTTTTTTGCGTCTCCTGCTGAACCTGTGGGTGAGTTTGTGCTTCTTGGTAAATTTGAAGACGCCAGTTTCTGGAAAGTGTTTGCCATCTTTTTCCCGGCTGTGACCGGCATCATGGCAGGCGCAAACATGTCCGGTGATTTAAAAGATCCACGAAAGTCCATTCCCAAAGGCACGATGTCTTCCATCCTGCTTACCATGGTAATTTACATTTCACTGGCCTATATGGCCGCTCGTATCGGCACATCCACAGAATTGAGAAGCAATCAGATGATTATGGTGGACAAGGCGCTGTTCGGCCCAATCATTATAGCAGGGATTATGGGTGCCACTTTTTCATCCGCGTTAGGCAGCATGCTTGGTGCGCCACGCATCCTGCAGGCTCTTGCTCAGCAGAATACAATACCGTTGTCTTCATTCTTTGCAAAGAAGGCAGGAGGCAATGAACCGCGAAATGCCACCATCTTCACCGGATTAATTGTAATTGCTGCCCTGGTACTTGGCAACCTGAATATGCTTGCCGCATTAATTACGATGTTCTTTTTGATTACCTACGGGATGTTGAATTTGATTGTCTTTATTCAACAAAGCATGGGGATTATCAGCTTTCGTCCCACATTCAAGGTGCCTCGAATTGTGCCTGCTTTGGGCGCACTCGGATGCCTGTTTATCATGTTCCTGATCAATCCGGTTTTTAGTGTTGTTGCAATTATTATCATCATTATGATTTATGTCGGGCTCGAACGGATGGGTTTAAAATCGCATTCCAGTGACATTCGCGGTGGTATGTTCCTGGCGATCGCGGAACGCTTTTCACGCATATCCATGAAATTTCCGCGTCAACAGGTTACCTGGAAACCTGATCTTCTGGTTCCGATAGACGATCCGAAGGTCTGGGCCGGGCCGCTCCATTTTATCAAGAACATTGTGTATCCGGCTGGTAGTATTTTCGCTTTTACGATTCAAACAAAACATGTGGAAGATTATCAAGCGAATCTGGATAGCCTGCTGAGTTCCCTCAAGACCGAAGGGATTTTAACGACCAGTTCAGTGATCGAAGACACCCGGTTCCTTCATGGATCCAAACTGGTCTTACAGACACTCAAGGCGGGATTATTTCAACCGAACATTCTTTTTCTCACCCTAAGCGGAGACCGGGATAAAGACAAAGACATTCAGGAGTTGATTCGAGAATCACAACGGTTTGATATGGGTACGATTATTTTACGCCAGCATCCGAGAATGGCGTTCGGGATGCAGAAGAATGTGAACTTGTGGTTGCGCGACCGAAGCCCGCACTGGCATCTGGCCATGCTCATCGCCTTGCAACTCCAGGTAAATTGGGATGGCAAAATCAATCTTGTCACCGCCACCTCTGAAAAAGAGGATGTGAAACGGCTTTACACATTTCTGGAAAAACTCAACGATCAGGCGCGGTTGCCATCCATGACTGAGTTTCACGTGCTCCAGGGTTCTTTTGAGAAGACTTTGGAATCGGCACCACGCGTGGATTTGAACATTTTCGGACTCAGTGAAGCACTTGATTTCAAATTCATGCGGCGCACGAGTGAGCTGACCCAATCCTCTTGTCTGTTTGTTTGTGATTCTGGTACTGAGAATGCTCTTGTTTAATTTGAAATAGCCAAGATTAGTAGACAAATATCACACAAGATTGAGATTGACTTTGGTTTTTAAATCCATTATTATTTATTTGATAGGCTGTTTAGTAAAATGTAAAATTTCTGATTGGTGCTGGAGGCATTCTTTGGACAAAGAGGAAAAAGGCCATATTGTTGTAATTGACGATGAAGCCGATTATGCGAACATGCTTAAAATCAGGCTTGCCTCTGTAGGGTATAGTCCTGTGGTTTTTTCAGATCCGCTTGAAGGAATCATGCACGTTAAAAAAGAGCCTACAGATCTGGTTCTTCTTGATATAAATATGCCCGGTATGAATGGTCTTGAAATGTGCAAGCGTCTGCAGGAATCCGATAACACCAAGGATATACCGGTCATTTTTCTGACGGCGCGTATTGAATCTCAGGATATCGTGAAGGGATTTGAAGTAGGCGGTGTGGATTATGTCACGAAACCAGTGAATGCACAGGTTCTGCTCGCCAGAGTCAGGACCCATGTCTCCCTGAAGCGAACTCGAGATGAGCAAAAAGTGCTTATTAAAAAACTTCAGAATTCTCTTGCTGAAATAAAAACACTTTCCGGCCTTGTTCCGATGTGTGCCCATTGTAAAAAAATCCGTGATGATGAAGGATATTGGGAAAAGGTTGAAGTTTACATTGAAGAACATTCTGAAGCTCAGTTTAGTCATGGTATTTGTCCTGAATGCAAAGATGAACTTTATCCTGAATTAGAGGATTAATTTCGGATGCATCGACTCCAGTCGTGATAAAATCACAGTTTAGTGATCGGTGTTTTAAGTATCAGACCTTGTTCACAATTCGATATTTTATATAAAAAATATTTTGGCCCAATATTGATTAAAGTGAGTTGGAGAAAATATCCAAATCACAAATGAATTGCAATACACAATGTTTTAAATATAAAACCAGTTCCAAATTAAATAATACAGCCATCATCCGGAGGCGCAGACTTTCTTAAGGTTATACAAATACTACGTCTTCTTGTTTGGTCATCGGAATTGGAATTTGTGATTTTATTTCTTCCAATCATACGTTTTCCATTTTGAAGGATGCTTTTTGTGCAAAAAAGCCGCGTGATTATAGTAGAAGATGAGTTGTTGATTGCCGAAGATATTCATCTGGGTTTGGAAGGTTTGGGATATGAGATTGTCGCTGTATCGGTGAATAGTGAAGATGCTTTACGTGACGTGCGCCAGCATCGACCGGATGTGGTTCTGATGGATATTCTTCTTCAAGGTAAATCCGTGGGGATCCAGACTGCAGATGCAATTCGACGTGAATTTGATGTTCCGGTGATTTATCTAACATCTTACTCGGATAAAAAAACACTTGAGCAGGCCAAAATTACAGAACCGTATGGATATAGTCTGAAACCATTCCACACTGAAGCCCTGCAAAGTGTAATTGAAATGGCCCTTTACAAACATAGGATAGAGAAGAAACTCAAGCAAAATCAGGCCTGGCTATCCACTATTCTCACAAGCCTGGGAGAGGCCATTATTGTCACCGACGCCGAAGGAGCTGTGCAATTTATAAATCCGAAAGGTGAAGAAATCTCAGGCTATAAACAAGATGAAGTTATCGGCAATCGGCTGGAAGAATACATCCACTTTCAAGATGAAAAAACCGGGGCCCCCATCATCTGGAATCCAATCAAAGAGATAAAAAGTCAGACCGGATTAGATCAACTCAAGGTTCTCAACCTGATTTCAAAGTCAGGCTCAATCATCCCCATTGAAGAAACAGTGGCCCCTATCCTAGACGATCTAGATCAACTTATAGGCATTGTAACTATTTTCAGAGATGTGACCCGGCAGCGAGAATATCAGCAACGGCTTCGAGAGTTTTCTGCATATTTGCAAACTGTACAGGAAAATGAGCGTACGCATATCGCACGTGAGATTCATGATGAACTTGGCCAGACATTAACTGCACTCAAAATGGATGTGTCATGGCTCCGGAGAAAAATAGAAGATATTCCTATCCATATTGAACAGAAAATGTCGATGATGACAGAATTGATTGATCAAACCATATTACGTGTAAAAAAGATTACATCAGAATTACGTCCCGGACTTTTAGATGATCTGGGACTCGCAGCAGCGATCGAATGGCAATCAGATGAATTTAGTAAGCGGACCGAAATTCCCTGCAGGGTGATGATCAGACCCGAAGATCTGACGCTAAACAATCTACTCTCAACCAGTTTATTTCGCGTCTTTCAGGAAGCATTGACCAATATCATGCGCCATGCCAATGCAACAGAAGTTGAGGTCAATTTAATTAAACATACACATGAAGTCGAACTGAAGATCAAAGACAACGGCTGTGGCATTCAGAAAAGTCAGATTAATGATCCGAAATCATTTGGTCTGATTGGTATTCGTGAAAGAATTCAATTTATTGGCGGTCATGTTCACATTCATGGGATAAAGGGCAAGGGAACCACAATTCAGGTTTTGATTACTTTGACTGCCAATGCAGAGTCTGGAAAATCCTAATCAGAAAAAGGAGTGTTTGATGATTCATGTGCTCATTGCTGATGATCACGCAATTGTTCGTAAAGGATTAATTCAGATACTGCGAGATGCCCCGGATGGATTCGAAGTGGATGAAGCCTCAAGCGGACAAGAGGTGTTGGAAAAAATAGAAGCCAATAAATACGATGTGATCGTGCTTGACATTACGATGCCCGGTCGAAGCGGACTGGACATATTGTCACAAATCAAGGTGCAATATCCGACTTTGCCTGTGCTCATTTTAAGCATGCATCCTGAAGATCAGTATGCAGTACGAGTTTTAAAAGCGGGCGCTTCGGGTTACCTGATGAAGGAGAGTGCCCCGGAAGAGTTAATTCAGGCGGTTCGCAAGGTTGCAAGTGGTAGCAAATATATCACAGCAACAGTAGCTGAACGGCTGGTTGTAAACCTGGAAAAAGGGAGTGAGAAAAGCCCCCATGAAAAGCTGTCTGATCGTGAGTTTGAGGTATTGTTGTTGCTTGCGAAGGGAAATCCCGTAAAGGATATAGCAGAGAAATTATTTATAAGTGCAAAAACCGTGCATACATATCGCTCTCGTATTCTAGAGAAAATGCAGATGAAAGGTACAGCCGAATTGATTCATTATGCCATTCAAAATCAACTTGTGGATTAGATTTTCATCCAGCCATTTTAAAATTGTATAATCCTGAATGGAGGTGTTAAACGGTATTCAATTTCCTGTTCGATATTTGTCTACCTTTTCCAAAGGAAGTGTAATGATTTGCTTGTAGGATAAATTCTTACAATCAGAAAAAGCATTCTCCTACAAAAAGTTCAGAGTATTCCCTATTTGAATTCACTGTTAATAGTTATAATTTAATGCGCTTATACCGGATGATTCGACATCAGGAATATTACATGAAAACCGTATTGCTAATCGATGATTCAACCGCTGTTCGTGAAAGACTGATTGAGATGATATCAACGGTCTCACACATACAAATCGTGGGGCAGGCCAGCAATGGCAGGGAAGGGGTTGCATATTTTGAGCTCTATGATCCGAATCTTGTTATTCTTGATATAAACATGCCCGAGATTAATGGCATTGATGTCCTTAAAACTATAAAGAACACTAAACCTGAGACAGTGATTATTATGTTAACAAATTTCCCTTATCCGCAGTATCGAGATACTTGTATGAAGGCTGGAGCCGATTATTTTTTTGATAAATCAAACGAGTTCGAGCAAGTTATTGAAGTGCTTCAATCCAGCTAATTAGATGAATTCACGGAACATAATAAATTCTGAGTATCCAGATAAAATTTCTCGCGGTAGAATCAGGAAAGAAATATATGACTGAGCAATTAGAACAGGATAAAGATTCACCAGCAGAAGCATGAATTGTAGGTGTTTAATTCGTTAAGACTTGCGATTTGAGGACATTTTTGCAGATGATCGTAAACAAAATTTAACTCCAATTTATAATTTCCGCAAACCATTAAAATACAATGATAATATCTATAAGTAATTTGCTTTTTGTCAGCGGAATACGTATTTTGATTTTAATCGATGATTCGATTGAGTACTGCAGCCAGATAACACACCTAAAAGAAAATCATCAAACTGAATTGAAGTTGCATGTTTAAAATGAAGTGGCCAAGTTGGATGAATATGTTTTTGAATCCATGGAAAGGTTTAGACTTGCATATTCATCAGTCATTCACTGAAACGTACATTAAGTAAAATTATAGTTATTGTATAATTGGATCTGGATTGAATCCGAGTTTTCAAAAGGCACAACGGTAATTTACATTGCCCAAAGCAGATTCATATAAAAAGGTTTCAGGATGAAGAAAATTGCAAATAACCTGATCGTTGAAGATGAACGTTTCACAGCTGAAGATGTCCGTCTGCGTCTTCAGGATCTAGGATATGCGGTTTGCGATATGGCGCGTTCTGGCAAGGAAGCCATAAAAAAAGCGCGTGAGTTGTTGCCTGACATTGTGATCATGGATATCATGCTTGACGACGGCATGAGTGGAATCGAAGCAGCAGATCATATTTATAAAGAATTGCAGATCCCCGTTATCTATCTGACAGCCCATTCTGATAAAAATACAATTGATCAAGCCAGTAAGACTGACGCATTTGGATATTTATTAAAACCAGTTCGCGATGATGACCTGCAAACCACTCTTGAAATCACGTTGAATAAGTATGAAAGTGAGAAAAAACTTCGCGCCAGTGAAGAAAATTATCGAGTTCTGGTTGAAGGATTGGGGCAGTCGATACTGAAAGTTGATCCCGATGCCAATCTACTATTTGTCAATCATGCTGCAGAGGACTGGTTACAGATCAAGCAAGATAAACTTATCGGGAAAAATATTTCTGAAGTCTTGCATTCCAGCGCCGCCGATCGAATCAAATCTCTAACAGCTCAGGTAATTCAGGATCAGGTCCATACCGCAGAGGAGATCAAATTTGAATCAGATGGTAAAAAATCCTGGCTTGACCTGGCCCTCTATCCTTTAAAAGAAAAATCTAATACGATCAATGCGGTGCTCATTATTATTCGCGATATTACCCGCGAGCGTGAAACCCAAAAGGCCCTCGAAGCAACAGAAGGTCGATTTGAGAAACTCTACAATGAAATGCCTGTCGGTATTTATCAGACATCACCTGATGGCAAGCTCCTCAAGGTTAATCATACTTTGATGCAGATGCTGGGTTATGATACAGCTGAAGAACTGAAATCGCGATCTGAGCCAGGAGGATATTACAATCAAGAGGATCGCAAGAAATTCCTCCAACTGATTCATGAAGAAGGCCAGCTTACCGGATTTGAAGTGCAATGGAAACGCAAGGATGGCAGCCCCATCTGGATTCATGAGACCGCGCGGGCTTATAAAGATTCGGCGGGGAATGTACTCTTCTTCGAAGGGATTGCTGAGGACATTACTGAGCGTAAAGAAGCGGAAATGGAGATCCAGCACAGGCTGAATTTTGAAGAAGTTGTGAGCAACATCGCTACAAAATTTGTCCAGATCGAGAACTTAGATGATACCATTGATCAATCGTTACAGAGACTGGGTTATCTAAGTGGTGCAGATCGCGTCTATTTGGGTCTGTTCAGGAAAGATACCCTGCAGGTGCATAAATTCCAGGTTTGGTGTAAAAAAGGGTTCCAATCTCATAAGACAAAATATGCAAATCGATCATTTCAAGATTATCCCTGGTGGAAGAAACACCTTCACAAGCGAGAAGTGATGAATGTGGGCGCTATTGAAGATATGCCAATTAGCGCCAAGGCAGAGCAGACTTTTCTAAAAGAAATTGGAGTAAAATCGCAGCTTCTCATGCCGGTGTACTGTGGAACCGATTTAATGGGATTTATCGGTTTTGATAATGTGGAACAAACTATTACTTGGCGAATGATCGACATTGCACTTATCCAAATCTATGCAGACATTCTTAGCAGTGCTCTTGAACGCCGAGCCATGTTCGAATCTCT